>JABDMI010000008.1 GCA_013001575.1 Gammaproteobacteria bacterium | reverse complement strand
TATTTGTTTACGGGTTGCTACGCACTCGGCGTGTTGAATAATATTTTGCCAGGCGATCATGCCAATTTTCCATTTTCATTCAATTCCAGGGTTATTGCACGCGCGGCATGCCATTCATCCAATTGCTCTAGCTGGTGGACATCAAATTTTGGTTTGGCGTATAAGCGCTGCAAGCGTGACTGGATCTCGGGTGAATTATGCAATTGCCATACACGCTCTGACAGGCCATCAAGTAATTTCAAAACTGCGGGCCGATTGTTGCATACCAAAGCCATATCACAGCCTGCATGCAAGGCCAAATGCACTCGTTCCTGCATATCGCCCACAAAGGCCGCCGCTTCCATGCTTAGATCGTCAGTAAAGACCACCCCATCGAACTCGAGGCGACCACGTAATTCTTGCTGGATCCAGTATTCAGAGAAACCGGCCGGTAAGCGATTCAGTTTGTTATAGATCACATGCGCCATCATTACCGCTTCTAGTCCATTATCGATCAGGGCACGATATGGCGAAATGTCCACACGTATTGCCTCCAAAGGCCGACGGTCAACCGGTAAGGCCACATGCGAGTCCGCCTCGACTGAACCATGACCTGGAAAATGCTTGCCAGTCGCCGCCATTCCGGCAGCATGCATGCCCTCGATATACGCCGTTGCCAATTTGGAAACCGCTTTGGGATACTGATGAAAGGCACGATCGCCAATGACCTCGGAGAGTTTCCAATCCAGATCAAGCACCGGGGCAAAACTGATGTCGATGCCGCACGCTAAAACCTCGGCTGCCATTAACCATGCGTGTTGACGTGCTCGATGTAATGACTCTTCATCCACACTTTCAGTCGTACAAATGTTCGCAACTGGCGGCAAAACAGTAAAACCATCACGAAAACGCTGGACCCGGCCACCTTCGTGATCAACAGCTATAATTAACTCCGGTTTACGCAAGGCTTTAATCTCACGCACCAGAGTCAGCAACTGGGCTTTGTTTTGATAATTACGTGTAAATAAAATAACGCCACCCACCAAGGGGTGCGAAAAGACCTGTTGATCTTCAGCAGTAAGTGATACGCCTTCCACGTCCACCATTAATGGCCCTAATTGTTTTACTGGTTCAGACATGACGTTCAAATACCGCGATGGATTCCACATGACCGGTATGCGGGAACATGTCCATAACCCCGGCGTGGCTTAAAGTAAAACCCTGCTGATGCACCAGATGACCGGCATCACGCGCCAGACTTCCGGGATGACAGGATATATACACAATGCGTTCAACGCCAAACATTCCCTTGGTTTGCACCACCTGTTCGGCGCCGGCACGCGGCGGGTCGATCAATAACAAGTCATATGTCTCTTTGGCCCAGTCTGCCTGACTAAAGTCTTCAAACAGATTTGCTACATGAAAATCAACATTGTCGCAGGCATTACGCCTGGCATTATCCCTGGCTCGTTGCACCAGGCCGGCATCACCCTCAACCCCGACCACCTGCCCTGCCTGTTTGGCCAATGGCAAGGTGAAATTGCCCAAACCGCAAAACAGATCCAGAACTTTATTGTTTTTATGAACTTGCAAAAACTTAAGCGCGCGCCGAATCATAAGTTTGTTTAAGCCGGCATTTACTTGCACAAAATCGATTGGTTCAAATTCCAGTTCCAGATCATCACCAAGTGCATAGCTTAAGGGCGGGTATTTTTGCAATGGCGTCACTGTATCCAGTCCACCGCGTTGCAAATACACCTGAATGTCAGCATGCTTGAGCGCAAAATCTGTAAATTGTTGTGAGTCGGCGTCATTCAAATCAACCAGATGGCGAAACACCAACGCGACCATATTGTCGCCTGCAGAGACTTCAATCTGGGGCACTTCGCGTTTACACTCTAAAGCAGAGATCAACTCGACCAAGTCCGGCAGTAATTGATTGACCCGGGCATCGATGACTTCACAACCCGGCATGTCGGTAATGTAATTACTGAATTTTTCTCTAAAACCGATCAAAACGCGATTTTTTTTATGCACATATCGCACACCCAAACGGGCCCGGCGACGATAGGCCCATTCATCCGCACTCAAGGGCTCCAAAACCTGCTTGGGAACAACATTGCCAATGCGCTGCAGGTTTTCCAATAATTGCTGTTGTTTGTACTGAATCTGGTCAGAAGCCGATATGTGCTGAAGTGAACAACCGCCGCAAACTTCGAAACTTTGGCATTTTGCCGCGATTCGTTGCTCTGAAGGTGTGATCAATTTCAATAATTTGGCCGTTTCGTGTTTTTTAGAACGTCTTACACGTTGCACTTCAACGGTTTCTCCTGGCAATACACCAGGAATGAACACCACTTTGCCGTCAACTTTTGCAACCCCGCGACCATCGTGCGACAAGTCCTCGACTGTGGTGACAAATGGTTTACGCCAGGCATTTGAGCGCGCCATTAGCGTGTTGTCCAGGCGTTTAAAAATTCCAGAAAATGTGGCTCTCCGGATTCTTGTAAAAAGTCCCGCACACGTTGACACTCCAATTCGTAACCCTGCATATCCAGATTGCCCCGCATTAATTCAAAACGACAATAAACCAGATAAGTATTCAGGGTATCCGTTTCACAATATTCCCGGATCTCTTTAAGCTTGCCATCCAAAAATGCACCCCACACCTTGTCGCCGGACATGCCAAGCTTGCCCGGAAAACCTAGCATCACAGCAATCTCATCGAGGGGTGCGCGTCCGCGCATTTGATACGCTGCAAGAACATCCATGAGGTCGATGTGACGCCAGTGAAATCGGCCCAGATAATTATTGTATTTGGCTTCACGTACATTATCCCCGACCTCCCAATATACTGGTGCCTGGATGCCATGCAACAAGGCGCGATAATGCAGAACCGGCAGATCAAAACCGGAACCATTCCAGCTCACCAGGGTTGGCTGATATTTTTCGATGCCGTCAAAAAAACGTTGCACTATTTCTTTCTCACTGGAGCTTTCATCGCCCAGTGACCAGACCGTTACTTGATTACCTCGTTTCAGGGTAATTGAAATAGCCGCAATTTTATGCAGATGCAGAGCCAGAAAATCCGAGCCACTGCGTTCCCTGGCCCGGGTAAACATAATCTCGGCCACAGATTTATCGTCCAGGGCATCCAGCTCAAGATAGTGTTTTGCACTATCAATATCTGGTATGGTTTCAATATCAAAGGCAAGAATGGTATGCATGGGATAAAATTCCAAAGACTAAAAAGCAAGAATGAATAATATTAGAGACTTGCTTTATCAGTATATATAAATTAATCATTACAACGATGACCACAGATTATAACAAAAGCGAAAAACGATACACACGTATCATGGGCATGTGGCTTTACGCGATTATGTTCTTTTTTGCGGTATTGCTGGTACAACTAAGCGGATATTACCTTAATCATGTTGACAATACCCGTTACCAATGTTCAAACCTCGCTTTGATGATCAGTAGCGATGTCAGTTATAACAGCAGACCTAGTTTGTCACGGTTTTTTGACGTGGAAGAAAACAAACTCAATAATCCTGCACTATCAGACATCCGACTGGTGCATTGGACAGTGTTTGCCGAGCGGCAGGTTACTGCTGAGGAAATTAAACACAAACACAATGTTTTTAAGAATATTTTTGAAGTTGATCATTTTTGTTCGATTCCTGACGCTGTAAGTCCGGCCTCTCCGGTTTCAAAATATCAATTAAAAATCACAAGCTTATTTTTACCGACGGCCGGGAAATTTCTCTGGGCAAGTCTCACCAGTTTGTTAATTTCCGGTTTACCGGTATTGTTCATGTTTCGAATTAGTAGTGAACGCAACAAAGATAAAAATCGTTTGTTACGCTTTTTCTCATTAGTAAGTCAACGCGAGCATGGTGAAAATAACAATACTCTGGAAGAGGCAGAAAGTATCCAGGCAATTCTTGAAGAGGAAGGTCAAAGGATTATTCAGTTTATCGATGATACAAAAGAATTAAATGAAAGAATTGATCCCGATTACATAAATCGACTAGAGAAAAACTTTATTGATCTTGAAGAGCGCAATGCCCATCTTGCCATTCGTAATAAAGAACTGAATCGTCAGACCACCCTCAAGTCCTCATTCTTTGCAAACCTTAGTCATGATTTCCGTACACCCTTGTATACCATTGACGGTTACAGTCGTTTATTACTTGAAACCGAGTTGCAACGCAATCAATTAAGCCATGTAAATGCAATCCAGACTGCAAATGCCAATTTACTGGAACTGGTGTCAAATTTTTTAAGTTTGTCTCGACTTGAGGCCGGAAAGATCGAGCTTGAGTATAGTGATCTTGACCTCAGAAAATTGCTTGAAGAGATTGCTTTGGGTCTTTCATTTCTTACTATTGAACATCGCAATCACTTTATAATTGACGTGTCAGAAACTTTACCGGATTTCATTGAAACAGATGCAATTAAATTACGTCAAATTCTCGCCAATCTAATTTCAAATGCGGTTAAATATACTTATGATGGTGTTGTCTATGTACGCATTAGCGCGCGGCGCATTGGTGATGATACTCTTGCGATCAGCATTTCTGTTGTAGACACAGGAAAAGGTATCCCGGAAAAAGATCTAAACACAATTTTTGATCCATATACACGCTTGAATCGCGATAAAACGCTTATTCATGGCACCGGCCTTGGTCTGGGTATCTGCAAAGAATTATGTGAAATTATTGGCGCCAAACTATCCGTCACCAGTGAAGAGAATATAGGCAGTAACTTCACAATTGACATGACCACTAAACTTCGCTCGCATCACAATGATCAAAAGTATGCATTCGTTAATCTTGGCTACCATTTACATATATTCAATTGCATAAACAAAATTGACGACTATATTGATGAGTGGTTGTCACCATTAGACATCACGATTCAGAATCATTCGAAAAATGATTTAGCCGAATTTACTCAAGACCATGTGCTAGGTAGCAATGAACGCATCCTGGTTATTTTGGATTATGACGATATCGAAGACTTGCATAAGTGGGCTGCAAAGCTGCAAAAATTTGCCGATAACGTGATTATTTGTGCGCCACTTGATCTATTGTCAACAGCACAGATCAGGCTTTTAGATCGTTTTATTTTGTTGCCAACAAACTTGAGCAACTTTGACCTTTCAAAAAGCATTTCCGAGCACGCAACCCCTGAAAATCGGCCTTCCAGCCTTGTCAGTGACAAACCACTAAGCCCTTATGTACTTCTTTTGGCTGAAGATAATGACCTCAATCGTAAAATTATTGAAGAGCGATTAAACAGTTTTGGCGCACAGGTTATTAGCTGTCCCGATGGAAGTGCTGCCTTAGAATTATATAAAGCTCGAAAATACAGTGCTATATTGATGGATGCACACATGCCAAAAATTAGTGGCATAGAATTGACCGAAATAATTAGACGAGACTTCTCTGACAATGAAACCCCGATCATAGGTATTACAGCCAGTACTTCATCCGTTGAATATCAACATTTCATTCGTTCAGGAATGACAGATTGTCTGATCAAACCATTACAAGACAAACAATTAATCGAAAGCATTGTGCGTTTTTCTCGCACAGACATTCAGTCAGAAAATCCGGCACGAGCCGAGTCTGAATCCTCGCACACGGCAGATCAATTAACCGAAAATACTATCCAGGGCCGAATTGATCTACTGAGTAAGGACTCAATCAAAAAACACATACAGGCCTTGAAAATAATCATGGATTCGAACCATCCCAACACAGCAGATAAACAAAACGTGATGTTTCAGGAAATACATAAACTCAATGGAACCTTAAGCATGACAAGCTTTAAAGAACTCCAAAATGAAGTAATCAAGATTGAAAATTTAATAAACCCGATGCTCTGGTCTATACAAGATGAGGTTAACGACACACTTGCCAAACAACTAAGTCAGGCAGAACTATTAATCCAGGAGATATTGCCTTTACTTGAAGAAAAAACCAGACTTGAATAGCAGGATTATGTTTATTCGTTTTTCTTTTCAATAACACAGAATGCGATAACAACTTTGTCAGTATCGCTAAGACTCAAATGCACAACACAATTAATTGCCCGTTTAACTTTATCGTTAAGTAAACTGGCTTGTGGCTGCCCTTTCCTATTTCGCAATATTTCAATATCCTGAAAACTGACTTGCCCGATTCCGGTACCAAGGGCTTTGGCAATGGCTTCTTTTGCGGCAAATTGTTTAGCCAGATAATTTTCCGGATCAATACGATTGTGTAACTCTTTTTGTTCATTGTGAGTCAGGATTCTCTGGATAAAACGCTCACCAGTGCGAGCGTATACTTTGCGAACCCGGTCAATTTCCAACATATCTGTGCCAACCCCGATTATCATAGGCTGCGTACCGCATGTTTAACTATGCACTGTTTATAGTCCCGAACCGCCTGTTCAAGCCCATTTTGCAATGCACGGGCAACAATTGCATGACCAATATTGAATTCTGCGATCTCCGGCATGCTCGCCAAAGGCGGTAAATTTTCCAGCGTGAGACCATGCCCAGCGTGAACTTCCAGGCCAAGAGCAATGGCATGCGCTACAGCTTTTTCCATTAATGCCAGAAATCCGGCTTTATTTGACGTATTCGCATAATGACCGGTATGTATCTCGATCACATCTGCTCCAATGCGTGCAGCCTGTGTGATCTGTGCGAGATCCGGATCGATAAATAAAGAGACTTGGATTTTTTCCTTTTGCAAGCGCTGAATTGCCTTTTCGGTTTGCTGTGTATAGGCCAATACATCCAGACCTCCTTCCGTGGTTAATTCCTCACGTCGTTCCGGAACAAGACAGACGTGTTCAGGTAAATATTCACAGGCCAGGTCAACCATTTCCGGGGAAATCGAGATCTCAAGATTCATTGGCACCGTAAGCATGTTTTTAAGCTCACTGACATCGTGGTCTTGAATATGTCGTCGATCCTCGCGTAAATGAACGGTGATCCCATCAGCCCCGCCACGAATCGCGGCACTTGCTGCCTCCACTACACTGGGGTAACTTGCGTGACGTACTTCACGTAATGTAGCAACATGATCTATATTGACACCAAGACGAGTCATACGTAATCCTCATAAATTGATTTAAAGTTAAACAAACTGCTTGAGATCATTACTCACTGCAACGGTTTTTAATTGCATATCACCTAATTGATATTTTAATGCACTTCGAATCACTTTTTTGATTGCAGGGAAGTATTTTTCGTATGCGTCGTTCCATGAATTTTCGGCAAGTGCATATATAACAAAACCTGGAATCGCATGCTCATTTTGACTGCTACATATACGAAAACCTGATGCAACATCAAATAAGTAAAACCGCTCACTTTCGATCGCATCATCTGTTTTTGCATCGAAATAGAAATTTATGCCATAACCCAGGCATTCCAATAATGTTTTCTCATACCAAAGTAACTCGAGGTGATAATTCTTATTACTTTGAAGCTTATGCAAAATACTTTGATAGGCAATATACAAAGTATCCACGGGCTCATGT
The DNA here is from genome assembly GCA_013001575.1 of Gammaproteobacteria bacterium. Classification (NCBI taxonomy): domain Bacteria; kingdom Pseudomonadati; phylum Pseudomonadota; class Gammaproteobacteria; species Gammaproteobacteria bacterium. The sequence goes on along the minus strand of JABDMI010000008.1, from coordinate 30,517 downwards.
CGCGGGAGAAATTTAAGCAGCAATTCATTACAGTAACAAGCCACCAGCCATGCTTCACCATATAATTTTGCTTTGCCTGCTATCAGATCCAGGCCGGTCAAAACACCCAATTCACTTCGCCCGATGCCACTGAGATGATATTCTTGAAAATATTCGGGAAGATCATTCTTGTTTTTTGGTCGCAATAAGCCCTTGCCCAACATATCAACTCGACCGAAGTTTTTACTAAAGCATTCGAGTATCACCGATGTTTCTTTATATTTGCGAATATGCAAACAATACACAGGCGCTTGTTCAAGCATGAATTTTCTCATGAATTTATTTCGTACCCGAGTTCTTGTAGTAATTTCGCATGCGTTGACCAGTCTTTGACCAATTTCAGCCGGAAATGTAATTTAACCTCGCGTTGCAGAAAATCGCTTACTTTTTTTTCTGCGTTCTTGCGTATTTCGGCGAGTTTGGTGCCCTTTTTCCCTAGAAGTATTGGCTTATAGGAAGCTTTTGCAATCCAGATATCCACTTCTAAATGAGTTTTTGTTTCCCCGTCATCCCAATCCACGATCATCACCTCTACTCCGTAGGGTAATTCCTGCTGTAACTTGTAAAATAAAGTTTCTCTGATGATCTCGGTCACATAAAACCGCTCTGAACGGTCTGTTATCTCATCTGGTCCATAAAAAGCATCTTGCTCAGGCAAGTACTTGATAAGTTCATCTTCGAGATGTGAAACATTCAGTTTTTTTAAGGCTGAAACCGGAATGATCTCGGCAAAATCATGCAATGAATGTAATTTGGTGATGAAAGGCAAAACTTGTTCACGACTTTTATACAGATCAATTTTATTGATCACAGCTATTATTGGTACATTCAATGCTTTTAAATGACGCAAAACCGCCTCATCGTCTTTGGTCCACTTATCGGCCTGTACGACCAGCAAGAGCACATCGGCGTCACTGCTTGACTGTAACGCGGTTTTATTTATTACCCGGTTTAATTGTTTGTATTGTTTGGCTTGATGGATCCCGGGCAGATCCAAATACAGAATCTGCGCTTCCGGACGGTTATTGATCCCTAGGATGCGGTGTCTGGTTGTTTGAGCTTTAGGAGAGATAATGCTCAAGCGTGTTTCCAACAAGGCATTTAGCAAGGAGGATTTACCCACGTTCGGTCGTCCAGCCAAGGCAACATAGCCACAACGGAATTGTGTGTTTGGATTATTGTTATTCTGCATTTCAAGATTAGACATAAATTATAAATTTTGACGAATTTGTTCCAACAGATCATTGGCCGCTTGTTGCTCGGCCGCACGTCGACTGCTGCCCCTTGCCTGCTGACTAAATGATTCAGTCCTGGCTTTGTTCTTTATTTCAATTTTCGCTTCTACCGTGAAAGTTTTAGCATGGGCTTTTCCTGTTTCATCCACAATGGCATATTCCGGTATGGGCTGCCCGCGTTTTTGCAACCATTCCTGTAAACGGGTTTTAGGGTCTTTCAAATCCTCTTCAGTCGGCAGGTCATTGAGCATATCAGTAAAAATTGCCCGCACAAAATCGGTTACTGCCTGATAGCCCATGTCCAGATGAACTGCACCAATAACCGCTTCAAGTGCGTCTGCCAATATTGAGCGACGATGTTTTCCACCCGTGGATCGTTCACCTTGACCAAGGATCACCATGTCGGAAAAATTCAGAGACTCAGCCAGTATTGATAAAGACTGCTTGTTTACCAAATGTGCCCTTAAGCGGGTCAGGTAATGCTCTTTTGCATTGGGTAAGGCTTGAAAAAGCAATTCTGCAATAACGCATCCAAGTACGGCATCGCCTAAAAATTCCAGTCGCTCGTTATTGGGTTTGCCCGCACTGGAATGAGTAAAGGCTTGCCTAAGCAAGCCTTGATCAAGTTGTTGCAAGTTATGATCCTTGCAAAATTGTTGTGCTTGATTATTTTTCAAGTGTCAGTATGTGTTCGAACTCGAGCATAAAGCTTAAATTGCCAACATAATTTGTAACAGGCTTATAAGAGGCATCTATTGTATAGCCATTTCTCGATTTCTTTATTTCAATGTCATTAGCTTTAACTGAAAAAACTTCCTGTGCATCCATTCGGCGTTGTAATGCATGCCTCATTTCATTTATAGTCATACTAGGCTTGTCATTATATTCCTCCACAAATCCTTCTAGCGCTTTATTCATACCGTTATTTTCATAATACAAAGGGAATATTCTTAAGCCAGCCAGTGCCAACATCCCTATAAAAATGAACAAAATTACCAGACTGATAAATGTCATGCCTTTTTGTTGTTTTGCTAATACCATTTTCGCACCTCTACTAAATATATTTATAGATTACCTAAGCGGTAAACGCCTATTTTACTATGAAAATTGGGCTTTTTTACGACTCTACCTTCAAAACTGCCAAAAAGGCCTCTTGGGGAATTTCCACCCGACCCACCTGTTTCATGCGTTTTTTACCGGCTTTTTGCTTTTCCAGCAATTTTCGCTTTCTTGAGATATCGCCGCCGTAGCATTTTGCCGTGACATTCTTACGCAAGGCCTTGATACTGGTTCGGGCGATAATATGATTCCCGATGGCGGCTTGAATGGCGATCTCGAACATCTGGCGCGGTATCAATTCTTTCATTTTATCGGTTAACTCACGCCCACGTGCATAGGCGCGATCTTTATGCACGATCAATGACAAGGCATCGACCTTTTCAGCGTTGATAAGAATATCCAGTTTAACCATGGGAGCCGGTTCGAAGTCCTTCAAAACGTAATCAAAGGATGCAAATCCCCGGCTGACTGATTTAAGGCGGTCATAAAAGTCCAATACCACTTCACTGAGTGGCAGATCATATTGCAGTGATATTTGATTGCCCAGGTATTGCATACCATTCTGCACACCACGCTTATCAACGCATAATTTAATGACTGCACCGATATACTCTTGAGGCACCAATATAGAGGCCGCAATGATTGGCTCGCGGATCTCTTTAATGTGATTTACCGCAGGCAGTTTGGCCGGGTTATCAATCTTGATCACACTGTCATCGGTAAGCTCTAATTCGTAAATTACAGTGGGCGCTGTTGTGATCAGATCGAGTTGGTATTCCCGTTCCAGACGCTCTTGCACAATTTCCATATGCAACATTCCCAGAAAGCCGATGCGGAAACCGAAACCCAGAGCTGAAGAGTTCTCTGGTTCATACTGCAAAGCAGCGTCATTCAAGGTCAATTTCGCCAGCGCATCACGAAAATTCTCATAATCGTCGGTACTAACAGGGAACAGACCGGCAAATACTCGCGGTTGCACGGCTTTAAAACCTTCCAGTGCTTCCTGTGCCGACTGTTTTTCGTGAGTGATAGTATCGCCGACCGGAGCACCATGAATGTTCTTGATCCCCGCGATAATAAATCCCACCTCACCCGCCTTGAGCTCATCTGTGTCTTTCATTTTTGGCGTAAATATACCGACACGATCGGCTGAATGAACATCGCCTGTGGACATAACTTTAATTTTTTCGCGCTTTTTCAAAGTACCCTGCATCACACGAACCAGGGAAACGACACCAACATAGTTATCAAACCAGGAGTCAATGATGAGCGCCTGCAAGGGTGAATCAACTGCTCCTTGCGGTGGTGGTACTTTTTCTATGATCTGATCCAGTAATTCTTTGATCCCAAGTCCGCTTTTGGCAGAAACCAACAAAGCCTCTGAGGTGTCGATACCAATAATTTCCTCAATCTCTTGCTTGACGCGCTCAGGTTCGGCCGAGGGCAAGTCGATCTTATTCAGCACCGGGATGACTTCCAAGCCCATATCGATGGCGGTATAACAATTTGCCACGCTCTGCGCCTCTACGCCCTGTGCGGCATCAACAACCAGTAACGCTCCTTCGCAGGCCGCTAGAGAACGTGAAACTTCGTAGGAAAAGTCCACATGACCCGGTGTGTCAATAAAATTTAACTGATAAGTTTCACCGTCACTGGCGGTGTAATCCAGAGACACACTTTGGGCCTTGATGGTGATGCCTCGTTCACGTTCAATATCCATCGAATCCAGCACCTGGGCTTCCATTTCGCGCTCTTCCAAACCACCGCAGACCTGAATAAAGCGATCGGCAATGGTGGATTTGCCATGGTCAATATGGGCAATAATGGAGAAATTTCGGATTCGTGACATACATGATAGTACTTGGAAAAATGGCATTATAACCAAGCGTGACCCGCCTGGTTGGACGTTTCACAAATTGTGTGATTCAAATTTAGCTTATGGACTGACCAGCGCCTGGAGCAAACGCTCTGTATTTAAGTGAAATTTACACAATGGCTCGTCATTCACGTGCAAGACAGGGACCATCGTGTTGTATAAAGCCAGCCATTCAGGGTGCTCATCAATGTCCACACGCTCTAAGGCCACGTCATCGCTTTGCAAATAAGGATGCAGATCATCCAACATCACCTCGCATAAATGACAGCCTTCTCGATAAAAAAGACGTAACTTATTCATATCAGGAAGAATTGGCCATTTTAGCGCTGCAAGCAAGCTCGCCGGCCAGGTTGTCAGAAGAGCCAGTTAAAACTGATGGCAGTAATTTACCCTTGGTATTTGCATTTTTCACAAACATTGACGCAGTTTTAAAACCAGCCAAAAGAGCAAGCGTGGCCAGCAAAATACTGACAAATTCTGAACTGTCTGGAAATAGACTGACTTGCACACCCAAAAATAGAATTACTAGCAGTAATGGTAACCCATACATAATGGCAGCCAGGTGTACGAGTCGACTTGCTGGAAATCCTACTGACACTACCTGGCCAATCTGTGGCCTGACCTGCCCGGAATCATAATACGCTTTGATCTGAAACTGGCGGTTACCCAGCCAGCGAGATAAAATGCCACCTCCGCAACCTTTACCCTGGGCGCAGCGTATACAATCCAGTCGCGAGCGACACTCAACCGTGACTCGACTGGAGTCAATGAATTTTACGATGCCCTGCTCAATGATCACGGCTTAGAGACTCTCTAAATAGAGCTTTATGGTCTGTCTATAGGACGAATTGTCATCACAATTCTGCCTGTGCGCGGATCATAGAAGACTTGTTGGGATTGGGTAGCGCGTAACTCATCAGCCAACTGGGTTAACTGAGTGGCTGTGCTATTGGGTGCAACCTGATTTTGTAACAAGAAATCGCTGTATTTCACCTGACGCGAGCCGTTATTCGGATTAAACGGTTCAGCGAAACTTAGCTCACTAATGTTTGGAACCGTTTTTGGTAACGATTGTGCCTCAATTTCCCCTGCAGTTACATTTCCTTGATTCGTTTGCTGGCCACTGGAAAGTAAAGACTGGTGTGCAGAGTCAGAAATCAAATCCGGATTATTTTGCACGGCAAATGGGGTATTGAGCAGATCCGGCTGACTGGTTTGCAATTGCCAAGTGCTTACTGCAAATAAAGCCACGGCAGCGGCAATCCCGGTGCCGATCAAAGGCTTCCAACGATCATTGCCCGGAGACGTAGTAAGTGCGCTCGATTTAAGGTTGTTTTTTTGTGTGGGCGAAGAGTGCGACGGAGTTAAACCCGCAGTCGGAAGCGTATCGGCCTGATTCTCAAGCCCGGATATTAGCTGCTGAGACAAGCGTTGCTTATTGGTCAAATCATAACTTGGGTAAGCCGGTTCATCCCGAATTGCACTTTGAATACTTGCGCTCAAGCGTATGGTGTCAGAGATACTTGAGATGGGCTGTTCCCCTTGCACACAAACTCGCGCTTGCTGAACGCACTGCGCCTGTAGCAACATTTCGGGTTGTTTCTCTATTTGGCGCAACAATAGCGAGAGTTCCGCTTCTGGCAATTCGCCATCCAGCAGGGCTGATAATTGTTCACTGATTTGCTCTGACATAGTTTCCTCAACATTGGCTTGACCAACTGATGAAAATATTAATGGTTTATCTCTTCGGATAACCTGTTGCTTAGACAGGTTGACGAGTCAGCGTTCCCTGTCTGGGAAAATATTTTTATACAGTGCAGATACACTTGTATATTTGACAGATCTCGCCTAACTCCTAAATTATTCGGTGTTCTCCAGTAAGTCGTGGATCTGTTTTTCTATGGCTTCTCGCGCCCTGAAAATGCGAGAGCGCACCGTACCTATCGGACAGTTCATTATTCTGGCAATGTCTTCGTAGCTCATGCCCTCATATTCACGCAAACTCACTGCTACGCGAAGATCCTCAGGCAAAGAAGAAATGGCATTATGAATGCCCTTTCGCAATTCTTCTTTCATGGCAAGCCGGTCTGGCGTATCAATTGAGGTTAATAGTAAGGAGGGATCAAAAGCATCATTATCGTCATGTTTGAGATTGATGCCACTGTAGTTTCTGGGACGACGCCCGCGTGCGACCAGATAATTCTTGGCGGTGTTGACTGCAATACGATATAACCAGGTATAGAACGCGCTATCGCCACGAAATTTCGGCAATGCCTTATAGGCCTTAATGAAAGCATCCTGGGTTACGTCGTGAGCCTCGGAATGATCAGACAAAAAACGCATTACCAATTTGATGATCTTGTGCTGATACTTAAGTACCAGAATATCAAAAGCTGCTTTTTCTCCAGCCTGCACACGTCGTACAAGATCAAGATCGGTGACTACTCGACTTTTATCACTGCTTTTCTCAAGTTGAGATACCGAAGTATTATTGTCTACTGATGCCAATGCGGATTTACTCATTGTGTGATTGTCCATCTGTTATGCAGCTGGACTGTTGGGTAATTCTATCAGGCCAGACTGCAGTATGTTATTCGATTTATCTGCGTTTAGACTATTTTGCTTTACACGGGTTCCTGATAATTATCGATTTTCTGCCGGTATTCCATGCTGTCTGATTTGTTGACAATAGCGTATAAAATCCTGATTTGTGGAAAAACACCAAATCTTGTGCACATAATCCTGAGCTTGATTTTTATCGCTGAATCGCAGGCTATATCCGAGGCCGAAAATCGTCGCCATTGAATTTAACGTCACGGCTACACGATTTCCCAGGCTTTGTTGCAAATACCACTGATGATGAATAACCAGAATTTTGCAAAAATCATCTCTGACTCTGTTGCGATGTGATCGCACAATCTCAAACGCACCCATTGCAATAAGCAAGCCATAAAGCAACGCTTGATACCGTTTTGCCAATGCCAGAGAAGCCACTAATCCAAATGCCGCCAGTAAACAAACTATGTGTAGCACAAACTCAACTGTGGCCGGTTCAAGCGTAGTTTGCATTGCCGTCGAGAATGCTGTCTGACTTGTCAACGAAGAATTAGCGACACCTTGTTCGCTTTTTACAGAATTAGGTTTCGCGGATATTGCGGATGGTGATAACGAGTTTTTGCATGGTTTCATTGGATGGCTGCTCCCTGCCGATGATGTACCCAAAGAGAACCGGATCTTCCAGTGCCAATAAGTCAACAAATCCTTGTTGTTCAGTTGCCGATGCGATTGGAAATATTTGATCCAGGTATTGCTCCAGTAAGACGTCTAATTCTCGCATACCGCGCCGACAATGCCAACGCAAACGCGATAACGAATGTGTGTCAGACAATTCTTACAACCTTAACCGGTAATCCAGCTCAATACCGGATCAATGCCGGCGATCCGCCAGAAGTTTTTTGGTTTCGGCGATCGCCAAGGCCGGATTCAGTCCTTTCGGGCAAGTGCGCGTGCAATTCATGATGGTGTGACAACGGTAAAGCTTGAAAGGGTCCTCAAGGTCATCCAGTCGTTCACCGGTTGACTCGTCGCGACTATCCACGATCCAGCGATAAGCTTGCATGAGTATGGCTGGTCCCAAATAGCGATCACTGTTCCACCAGTAACTTGGACAGGCGGTCGAACAACAGGCGCATAGAATACACGCCGACGGCTCATTGATCTTTTCCTGGTCCTCTTTGCTCTGTAAGCGTTCTTTTCCAATTGGCGCCGGACTGGTTGTGCGTAACCAGGGCTTGATTGAAGCGTATTGCGCATAGAAGTTGGTTAGATCCGGAACCAAGTCCTTGACCACCGGCATATGCGGTAATGGATAAACATTCACGTCTTTTTTTACATCGTCACAGGCTTTGGTACAGGCCAGAGTATTGGTCCCGTCAATATTCATCGCGCAGGAACCACAAATGCCCTCCCGACACGACCTTCTGAATGTCAGGGTAGGATCGATCTCGTTCTTGATCTTGATCAAGGCATCCAGAACCATTGGCCCGCATTTGTCCATATCCAGCTGGTATTGGTCAATTCGCGGGTTCTCGCCGCTGTCTGGATCATAACGATACACCTTGAAATTGCGAACATTCTTGCTGCCTTCAGGCGCCGCAAAAGTTTTACCTTTTTTATTAATGCGTGAGTTTTTAGGTAAACGAAATTCTGCCATGTGGATTCTCGATCTTTATCAGTTAAATTGAATCAAAAAATAAAAAATTTATTAGTAAACGCGCTGCTTGGGCGGTATTACAGCCAAGTCATCTGTCAGGGTTTCCATGTGTACAGGGCGATAATCTATTTTCGCCCGGTTATTTTCACGCTCATACCAGATCAAGGTATGTTTCATCCATTCTGCATCATTTCGGTCTTTAAAATCTTCCCGCGCATGCGCGCCGCGACTTTCTTTTCGGTTTTCTGCTGCGATCAAAGTACAGCTGGCATTGCCCAGAAGATTCTCCAATTCCAGGGTTTCCAACAGATCTGTATTCCAGACCATGGACTTGTCACTGACTTTCACATGCTTGAATGACTCGACCACATCGGCGAGTTTCTCAATGCCTTCTTGCATAACCTCGCCAGTACGGAACACCGCCGCGTGATCTTGCATGGTGCGTTGCATATTATCGCGGATTACCGCTGTGGGTTGATCGCCATCGGCGTGTCGGATCTTGTCTAGGCGGCTAATGGCGTTCTCTCCGGCAGTGCTGCCAAGTTCCGGTTGGCGTGCCCCGGCTTGGATAATCTTACCGGCGTGTATTGCTGCTGCGCGTCCAAAGACCACCAGATCGAGCAGGGAATTGGAACCAAGACGATTAGCCCCATGCACCGAAACACAGCCCGCCTCACCCACGGCCATTAGGCCTGGAACAACATGATCTGGATTACCGTCTTTAAGTGTGACGACTTCGGCGTTGTAATTGGTTTGAATACCACCCATGTTGTAATGCACGGTTGGCAATACCGGAATCGGTGCTTTGGTCACGTCTACATTGGCAAAAATTTTCGCGGTTTCAGCAATCCCGGGTAAACGTTCTTCGATAACTTCGCGCCCCAAATGCATCAAGTTCAAATGAATGTGATCGGCATTATCGCCAACCCCGTTACCCGCACGGATCTCCATGGTCATAGAACGCGAAACCACATCACGTGACGCCAGGTCTTTGGCACTGGGCGCATAACGTTCCATGAAGCGTTCACCTTTGGAATTGGTAAGATAACCGCCCTCACCCCGCACCCCTTCGGTGATCAGACAGCCGGCACCGTAAACACCGGTTGGGTGAAACTGTACAAACTCCATATCTTGCAAAGGCAATCCCGCACGCAGCACCATGCCATTGCCGTCTCCGGTGCAAGTATGTGCGGAAGTACAGGAGAAAAATGCACGGCCGTAACCACCCGTGGCCAAGACCACCATTTGGGCACGAAAACGATGCAAAGTACCGTCTTCCAGATTCCAGGCCATGACTCCGACGCAGCGCCCATTCTCCATGATCAGATCCAGGGCGAAGTATTCAATAAAAAATTGCGCGTTGTGCTTAAGCGATTGTTGATACAAGGTATGCAACATGGCGTGTCCGGTCCGATCTGCAGCAGCACAAGTTCGTTGAGCCGCAGGACCATCGCCATATTCCGTGGTCATGCCACCGAATGGTCGTTGATAGATCTTGCCTTCTTCAGTTCGTGAAAACGGCACGCCGTAATGTTCAAGTTCGATCACTGCATCCGGGGCTTCTTTACACAAATATTCGATCGCGTCTTGATCGCCCAACCAGTCGGAGCCTTTCACAGTGTCATAAGCATGCCAGCGCCAATCGTCCTTGCCCATGTTGCCCAGTGCAGCAGAAATACCGCCTTGAGCGGCAACCGTATGACTGCGGGTGGGGAAAACCTTGGTAATACAGGCTGTAGACAAGCCCTGCTCGACCATTCCGAGAGTTGCCCGTAGTCCGGCACCACCGGCACCGACGATAACCACATCAAATGTGTGGTCGATTATTTCATAAGCTTTGGTCATTGCACCATGCCTTGTAAATGTGTATTCAAAAAATTTTTAATTGGTTTGTTTTATATCAAACGATCATGCCAAATAAATCCTCAATATCGAGATTACCGCCACAACAGCAACAAGAATATGAATGAATTTAAGCAGCAATAATGAGATTACCTTTAATCGGCCACCCACATAGTCTTCAACAACCACTTGTATACCCAGTTCGGAATGAAAAAAGATACTCAACACGAACATCAACATGCTCGCTGCCACATAGGGTTGCTGCAGCCACATTTTTACGGTGATGTGATCGTAGGATTGCAGGCCTAAAAAAGTAAACAGTAAATAAATGGCCAAGGGGATTATCAATACGGCGCTTACGCGTTGTGCCCACCAGTGACCGGTGCCATCTTTTGCCGAACCCAGTCCTTGTGCCGTACCCAAAGGGGTTTTTTTCAAATCCAGACTCATGCTGCACCACCCAGGATCAGATACCAGACACCCGCAGTAATCAATATCGATACAATTATCACAAAAACACCCGAGCTTTTGACCTGGTCTATTTCATACCCCTTGCCGGTATCCCAAAACAAATGTCGAATACCGTTACAGAAGTGATAGAAAAATGCGTATGACCAGCCAATCATTAACAAACGACCAAACGGTGCACGGAAAAAATCCATTACCTGCGCGTATTGCTCACCACCGCTTGCAATTGCCAAAAGCCAGCAAGTCAACATCAACAATCCGATACTCAGAAACACACCCGTCATGCGGTGCAATATGGACAATGTCATTGTGATTTGCCATTTATAGATCCCCAGATGTGGAGATAATGGTCTGTCAATTTGTTTCATGTATTTACCTTGTAGTGTAAATGTAGCTTAGGTAAGGGAAATTAAAAATCGATACAGCGTCCGTTTTTTTCCCAATCACCATAACGCGTTGGTTCCAGGCCTCCTCGACCACCGAATTCTTGCTTTTTAGGTGTATTTTTAGTTTGGTCTGGGTTTTCTTTTGACACGCTCTTGTTTTTATCGCTTTCAACCACAATATTTATGGAACCAAGTGTGCTTGAATTTTCAGGTTGCTGTGCTGATTTCATGGAATTGCTTTGTACGATTATGTGAATTGAGTAGCCACAAAATTCGTTGTAGCTAATTGAATTATCTGTATATTGTCGCTGAATCAGTAGTGCTTAGCAATTGTAAATACAGGTATCGCGTCACACTTAAATTGGACGACTAATATCGTATTAATCAAGGTTCTAAACTAATTGGCTGTTTATAGCTCTATACTAAGTCAAACCACCCAAGACAAAATTCATATGGACGATTTTTCAACACTTATACGCAGCGAACCCGGTTGCGCTTTATTAAGCCAGAGCGGCATTGTTCAGGTCAATGGCGCAGATGCCGAGGATTTTTTACAGGGACAATTAACTCAAGACATCCGATCCATCGAAATGCACTCGGCAAAATTATCGGGCCTGAGCAATCCCAAAGGCCGATTATTGGCAACGCCGTTTGTATACAGAGCCGACAATGATGACTTTTTGCTGTGCTTACCCGTTTCGATAATAGAAAGTGTACGGGCGCATTTACAAAAATATGTGATGCGCGCAAAAGTTACTCTCCAGGTTCGCGATGATTTAAAGATTTACGCAAGCTGGAATATTGAGGACAGTCTTCTTAAGCAAGAGTTGGGGTCTTTTGGTCTGGCAGATCATTGCAATCTGCGCATGCATATCAGCAGCGATGAACAATTGCCAAACCATCTCCGCACTGAGTCAGGCTGGCGTTTACAGAAAATATTTCATGCTATTCCCGATGTATTTTCCAAGACCAGTGAGCATTTCGTGGCACAAATGTTGAATCTTGATGTTTTACAAGCCGTGAGTTTTAACAAAGGATGTTATACAGGCCAGGAAGTGATTGCACGCATGCAACATCTCGGCAGGATCAAACGTCGCATGTTGATATTGAAAATAGACCAGTCGAACAGTGAGCTTAAAATAGATCCTGGTGAAAAATTGATTCGAGGTGAAACAGTTTTTGGGGAAATTGTGAGTGCCAGCACTTATGCAGAAGCAATCTATGTTCTTGCGGTAGTGCAGCTTGATAAGCTTGAAAATATAGACTTGAACGAGATAGGCATGCACAAATTACCTATGCCCTACAATCTGGACTGACACTAAAGCTAAAGAATACTTTGGGTCATCTTCTGTTTTGGCGACTTTTCAGCATAGAGCAATCGGTCGGCTTCGCTCATGAGGTTTTCAATCGACGGAGCGCCAAACATGCCACTCTCAACCACACCCGCGCTAAAGGCCAATTGAAACTCGTTTTGCGGATTTGCGTTTGCTTCATCGAGCAATTCACGCAAGCGTTCAAGTCCGGTTACCGCGTCCTGCTTGCTGGTATTTGAGAGCAGCACACAAAACTCGTCCCCGCCAAATCGCGAGATCACATCGGACTCTCTAAACACCTGGGTCATGCAATCGGCAAATATTTTCAACGCCCTGTCACCCGCAATATGTCCGAATTGATCATTTATATATTTGAAATGGTCCATATCCAGCATGACCACAGAAACAATGTTTTTGGAGCGGTGTGCAGCACTAAGTACTGTCTGTGCGATCATGTTAAAGCCGCGCCGATTTGTCAGACCGGTTAATTCATCGACATATAACACCAGCTCATCAGAAACCATGGAGGCCAGATCAAGAAGGTCTTTGCGATCTTTGTCTGTAAAAGAGCGAGGCTCATAATCCAATACACAAAAACTGCCCAGCTTGTATCCATTTAATGGTTGTAATGGAACGCCTGCGTAGAAACGCAATTTGGGGTCATTGGATACCAGGGGGTTATCAAAAAAGCGGTCATCCTTGGTCAGGTCTTCAACCACAAAGATGTCATTTTGGTTAATTACATGGCCACACACCGACACACTGCGAGGCGTTTCGCTTACGTCGAGACCGCATGAGGATTTGAACCATTGGCGATGGCTGTCCACCAGACTAACCAGGGCGATCGGTACATCAAAAATACTCGAGGCCAGACGCGTGTAACGATCAAAGCGTTCTTCCGGCGGGGTATCCAGAATTTTTAACGATTGCAAGGTCTCGAGTCGTGAGATCTCATTAATCGGTCGTGGTGGCGTTTTCATTACAAATCCTTGTTGTTAATTCAACAGGTTTTGACATATAACTTATCATAATTGGCAGATTGCCCATATTGTGGGAATCACTTATCAGTTTAGCTTAATTCAGGTCAGGATCTTTCCAGTATTTAGTGCCTTTGACCGTGACCTGCAAGGCCAATCCCGTTTCAGTTAACTGGTAAATAGTAATATTATCCACAGTCAGTTCACCACCGACGGCGGCACCTTTATCCGCTGCTTTAGCCGCGGCATCAGCTTGTGCCCCGAATGCCCAGCCTTCATCGACAAAGCGTTTCAGACTATTTTCAGTATGAAACACAAAAACAGCTCGAAAATCCTTTAGTCCCAAACCCAATCCCAGACCCACTTCACCCATTCGCATGTAGGTGTCTTGACCAGAACGATTATTGTGCACCACACCATAACCACCGCCGAAACTGGCCAGAACCAGATTTACGTTTGCATTGCTAAAAACAGCATAGCCTGGTGCACTACTTACCTGATTTCGTACATCAGGTTTGACCTTATAAAGATCCTGCAATACTTGAGATTTCATTTGCTGCACGGATTGACGCTTTTCTGCAGGTGAACTACCTTGGGTTGTTGCGCAAGCCGCAAATGAAAACACCATGAGCACGCTTAAAAGACGAACGTATAATTGCATAACAACCCTCCTGTTCCAATTATCTGATTTTGACACAATTCACAGTCAATAGTTTATCAATCTCTCTAAAAAACGTAACGAACACCCAATTCAATTGAACGCCCGGGCTCAGGTGCAAATTCTTTTGTAAACGATGCATGATTACGAATTTCTTCATTACTTAAATTGCGCCCATTGGCAAAAAACTGAAATTGCTTATCTCCAACATGCCAATGATAATCCGCATAAACATCAATGCGCTTATAGGAATAATGTTTTGATTCCCTGGCCGCCAGTTTTTTCTGTGAATAAACCAAAGTGTCTCTGACTTTTACACTCCAGTCTTGTCCAGTGAAACTTAATTCAATTCCGCTTCGTTGTGGTGGAATTCTTGGCACATAAGGTCCGCGAAGCAACTCCGCTGCCACATACTCGCCAAATATAGAAAAATTAACTTTATTGCCCCGGCCAGTCTCAAATAGCAGTACATCAATATCTGCTTCAGCACCTATGAAACGGGCGTCCTCCTGAAGATAACGGCTGATAATTGCATCATCAAAATCTGCAATGTCGGATAGATAGATATAATCATCTATAGCATTAATGTAGGTTGTTGCTTCGCCAGTAATTCGGCCTTGGTGATGACGATAGCCAATTTCATAATTCAACGAAGTCTCTTTTTGTAAACCTGGATCACCAATTTCAAGACGTCTGGTTGCGGCATGCTCCACTAGCGCATCAGGATTAGGTAAATTACTACTTGGGTTGCAACCAGTACTTTGAAAATTGGAAAAAAGTTCTTCGACGGCAGGCGCCCGTTGTGAGCGACTAATAGAAAAATGCAAACTTCCTTGGCTGTTTACATTCCATATCAAGCCCAGATTTGATGAAATTGAATTATGGCGCGGATCACAATGACTATTAATATCGATTCGTTGTTGATCTAGACGAATTCCACCTTCAAATGTTAATTTATCCAAAGTTAAACTCTCGATCAGGTAGATGCCCAAAGCATTGATATTTGCCTCCGGAATAAAAACTTCTTCACCTTTTGCCACAAAATCCCGATTCACATAATGCAAACCCAGCGACCCGTTCAGGTCAGTTGATACACCTTGATGATGTGCATTAACTCTCAATTCTTGACCTTGATTGTCATAAACCGTTCCAATTTCCTCGCCTTCCAGTTCACTATGCATGTAATCATTGAGTGTTAAACTCGCTGAATACTTATTTACCCATGACGAAAGCGGTGAATATTCGGCTTTGAGGTCTACTCGGGTTTGTTGCATATCCAGGCGGGTAAATTCCTCATCCTCGTCTGCGTGTGATTCCTCATGCTCATGTGCACCGGGTGGCAAGCCATATTGATTGTCGATGTCATTAATTGACAAGCCTATGTACCCGGCATCAGCGATGAATGTCAGTCCGGCACCATAAACACGCTTTTCACTGTCTGAATTTTCCAGAATACCAAAACTGCTCATTTCAGCAGAGTCCTTGAGTGCAAAACCTGGAATTGACACATTGTCATTCGAATGAAGAACGCCATCAACATGCCAGGCAAAATTACCAGCCGCTCCGGAGAGCATGGCAACCCCCGTGTTTCCATTATTGACGTCATTTTTTCGAAATTCCAGGGCACCTGAAGTACTTTCCGGCAGATCAGAACGAATGCGTTTATCAATCACATTAACAACCCCGCCAATTGCACCATTACCATATAGTAAAGTTGATGGTCCACGTACTATCTCTATGCGTTCTGCAAGCATACCTTCGATTGCATTGGCATGATCCTGACTGGTATTTGAGGCATCTAATGCACCACTGCCATTTTGTAATACCTGCACTCGGTTGGCGCCATGCCCCCGAATCACCGGTTGACCAACTCCGGGTCCAAATGAAACCGAATTGACCCCAACCTGAGATTTCAGCATATCTCCAATTGTACTGGCGGCATTTTCGCGCAGTGCCTCTTGATCAAGCACAGCAATAGGGGCAACAGTCTCTTTTTGAGATTTGTTCAATACCCCGGTAACAACAACTTCTTCAATATTATGATGCTCGGTATGTTCTTCATGAGTCCCATCCTGTGCGTATACGACTGAAAAAGAAAAAAGAACAACAATACATAGTAATAATACGGATCGACCGGGGGTTTTAATTGAAATATTCATAATCACATTCTCATTATTAAGAAAATAAAAGAAACACGTCGGCGACGTGTGAACCAAGAGATACGTTGTGATTATGCGGGTGGGCCGCGGAGATATAATACGCGAGATCTGTTTTTCGATAGTTCAAGGAAGGTGATCGCTAGAGATTCAACTGAGGTAAACTCTGGCGATATAAATTTTGTTGACGGTGACAAAATGACATCATCAAGCTCGATATTTTCAGCCATCAGGCATGTCGCGCAGGACTCAAAACTTAAATCGTCAACATCGTGCGAATGCGCTGCATAAGACAGCTGGGTACAAAGCAGTAACAAGATCAAAGCAATGAGCTTGTTCAAAATGCCTTTGTTGCCGTAATATTTCATTCTTTTAATATAAGGGTTTTCAAACCAGAAATCGCTCGTTTAAGCTGTTTAATTACGCAGTGAGTTAAATTATCCATCATTACTCGGGTCGCATCAATGGAAACAACAATACATCCCGGATCGATGCCGAGTCTGTTAAGAACATAACCAGTCTGTCTATTCCTACACCCAGTCCTGCGGTTGGTGGCATACCGTATTCAAGTGCCTCAACATAATCTGCATCGTAAAACATGGCTTCATCATCGCCGGCATCTTTTTGTTCCACTTGCGCCTTAAACCGCTCGGCCTGGTCTTCGGCGTCATTCAACTCGGAGAAGCCATTAGCGAGTTCACGTCCACCGATGAAAAATTCAAAACGGTCGGTTAAAAATGGATCAGCATCATTACGTCGTGACAGTGGCGAGACTTCCGTTGGATACATGGTGATGAAAGTGGGTTCGATCAAACGATCTTCAACCGTCTTTTCAAATATTTCAATTTGAAGCTTGCCTTGTGCAAACGAATCCTTGGTCGAGATGCCTAATTTTTCACAGTAAGACACAAGGTAATCACGATCGCGAATTTTTTCTGCGTCGAAATCCGGGTTATATTGCAATATTGAATCAGCGACCGTCAAGCGAGTGAAGGCTTTGCTCAGATCAAATTCTTTTCCATCATTCACAACCTTGCCATCTCCAAATAACATAGTAGCCAGGCTACGCACCATGTGCTCAACCAGATCCATGAGATCATTAAAATCGGCATAGGCCCAGTACAGCTCTAACATTGTGAATTCGGGATTGTGACGGGTAGAAAGGCCTTCATTACGAAAGCTTCGATTGATCTCGTACACCTTTTCAAAGCCACCCACGGTGAGACGTTTCAAATACAACTCAGGTGCAATGCGTAAATACAATTGCATGTCCAATGCGTTGTGATGGGTTTTAAAAGGCCTTGCTACTGCTCCACCCGGAATCGGGTGCATCATCGGGGTTTCGACCTCCATAAAAGACAGCGCGTTCAACAAGCCGCGAATATGCGCGATTATACGTGTGCGTTTTTGAAAAACCGCACGCGATTCCTGATTCATAATAAGGTCTACATAACGCTTGCGATAGCGGGTTTCCGTATCGGTCAGGCCATGATATTTTTCCGGCAAGGGTCGCAGAGATTTGGTCAGTAATTCAATATTGTCACAATGCACCGACAACTCGCCTTTATTGGTTTTAAATAATTTGCCTTTGCCACCTACAATGTCACCAATATCCCAGGTCTTGAA
The DNA here is from genome assembly GCA_013001575.1 of Gammaproteobacteria bacterium. Taxonomy (NCBI): domain Bacteria; kingdom Pseudomonadati; phylum Pseudomonadota; class Gammaproteobacteria; species Gammaproteobacteria bacterium. The sequence continues at coordinate 12,669 of JABDMI010000008.1, read as the reverse complement.
ATCGGCATACACGCCTTCAGGCAGGTCATCGCGCCGCAGATACAATTGAATACGACCGGTGTGATCCTGAATATGCACAAAGCTGGCTTTTCCCATGACACGTTTGGCCATAATGCGACCCGCCACAGCCACTTCCACGCCCAATTCCTCCAGCGTTGCTTTGTCACGGTTCTCATACAAGGCATGCAGTTCTTCGGCTGAAGCATTACGTCTAAACTGATTCGGAAATGCAGTCTTCTGATTAGCAGCACTGGTTTGACGTAACTCTTTTAGTTTACGGCGACGCTCAGCAATTAATTGGTTCTCATCAAGATTTTCGGACATAGTTTATTTCGTTTTATTAAATTTAGTTTTTATTGACTGCGAATTTTACGCGAATCCCACTTTAAAGATCTTGTTATTAAAGACCTTGTTTTAATGAGGCCTCGACAAATTTATCCAGATCACCATCCAATACCGACTGGGTATTCGAGTTTTCAACGCCGGTACGCAAGTCTTTGATTCGAGATTGATCCAACACATAGGAGCGGATCTGGCTGCCCCAACCCACATCGGACTTACTGTCTTCCATGGCCTGACTTTCAGCATTGCGCTTAAGCATTTCCTGTTCATACAATTTGGCTTTTAGCTGGGTCATTGCTGTGGCTTTATTCTGGTGCTGGGAGCGCCCGTTTTGACACTGCACCACAATACCCGAGGGCTCGTGCGTGATACGTACTGCCGATTCGGTTTTGTTAACGTGCTGACCTCCAGCGCCAGAAGCACGGTACACATCAATGCGCAGATCAGATGGATCAATCTCGACTTCGAATGAATCATCAATTTCGGGTGAAACAAACACCGAGGCAAATGAAGTGTGGCGTTTGTTACTGGAATCAAAGGGCGATTTACGCACCAAACGATGTACCCCGGTCTCGGTTTTCGACCAACCAAAGGCATAATCGCCGGTAATTTTAACGGTAGCGCTTTTAATTCCGGCCACATCACCCGGCGAGGCTTCGATCAATTCGGTTTTCCACCCGTGTTTTTCGGCCCAGCGTAGGTACATGCGCAATAACATTTCTGACCAGTCCTGGGCCTCGGTTCCACCGGCGCCTGCCTGTATATCCAAAAAGGCGTTATTCGCATCCAGTTCGCCGGAAAACATTCGCCTGAATTCGAGCTCTTCGACCCTGTTGGTAAAGGTGTCAATATCGCTGATCAATGAAATGACGGTTTCTTCATCATTTTCTTCGGCCGCCATTTGCAGTAGATCTCGAGTATCCGAGAGGCCACGGCTTAACTCGTCTATATTTTGCACAATGCTTTCCAGCGCGGCCCGTTCCTTTCCCAAGGCTTGTGCAGTATCGGGATTTCCCCAAACATCGGGGTTTTCCAGCTCTAAAACCACCTCTTCAAGACGTTCTTTTTTGATGTCGTAGTCAAAGAAACCTCCGCAGCGCGTCGGTTCTTTGCAACAAATCATTTACGTTAGTTTCTAAACTGTTGATTTCCATAGTATTTGCATTTTATTTTTTGTATCAATAAAACCAATTTTAGCTTATAATGTCGGACATATTCTAATTTTAATTAACAGGATGTTTACAACTAATGAACAAATTGAACAATATGAACAAATCAACAAAAATCCTTGCACTGGGTCTGAGTGCACTCATAAGCTTAAACGCATTTGCCGCGGAATCAAACAATTCGGACGCCAGTGATTGGTACATTAGTCCGTTGGGCTCCTACATCAAATCCGATCAAAGCCGACTGACAGATGATAGCGGATATAACTACCGCCTTGGTCTGGGTAAAGCCATTACCGACAATTTAAACCTCGAGCTGGGTCTTGACGTGAATCGTTTTGATCGCCCAAGCATGACTGACCTTGAACAAGTCGGACTAGAACTCGATGCCTTGTATTTTTTCAATCGTGACAGTGCTATTTCTCCTTATCTCGCAACAGGTATTGGCATGTTCAATACCAGTGAGACCGACGATACCAACGCAAGCTGGTCTGCTGGACTGGGGTTAATGACCGATGTTGCATTTCTGGATGAAGCCAAATTTCGTACCGAGGTTCGTTTCCAGCAAGAGTACGATTCAAGCGATTACATTCATGACGATGTTTTGCTAAGAGCCGGAGTGCAAATTCCTTTTGGTGCAAGTTCCAAAGCTGCACCTAAAGTTTTAGACAAAGACAGCGATGGAGATGGTGTAAACGATTCAGACGATAAATGTCCAGCCACACCTGCTGGTACTCAAGTGAATTCATTCGGTTGTGAGATAGATTCTGACCGGGATGGCGTTGTTGACAGTAAAGACGATTGCCCTAGCACCAAGTATGGTTTAGCTGTGGATGCACGTGGCTGCCCGGTAGATTCTGATGGTGACGGCGTTAATGATGCAAATGACAAGTGCCCGGATACTCCAGCTGGTACTGCGGTAAACAAAATGGGTTGCCCACTTGACGGTGACGATGACAATGATGGCGTGCCAAACAGCAAGGATCAATGTCCAGATTCTGCGCAAGGTGTGCGCATAGATTTCAAGGGCTGCGAGATAAAAGTTGTTATTTCATTACCCGAAATATACTTTGAGCTTAACTCAGCCAAATTAACCTCTGGTTCGTTGAGTATCCTGGATGGCGCAGTTGAAACACTGAACAAGTATCAGGACATCAATGCCGAAGTTGCCGGTCACACTGATGCCACTGGCTCCGAGAAATACAACTTGTGGCTCTCGGACAAACGTGCCATGGCCGTGAAAGAGTATCTCATCTCTAAAGGTATTGCAGGTTCGCGCCTGACCTCAAAAGGCTATGGTGAAAGCCAGCCGATTGCCGACAATTCAACTCGAGAAGGCCGCAAAGCCAATCGCCGCGTGGATCTGAATGTGGTTAAATAAACCATCTTCCAGATCTGAAACAAGCCTCGCACATGCGGGGCTTTTTTTATATCTGTGAATAAGTAAGAATAGTGTATCTAATCAGAAATCTGGCGCACCAGCAATTGTAAGGATTCACTGCCGCGAAAACGGTTTACATTCAGTTCATAGACTACATGCAACTCATCATTTGCCACTGCCTCTAACAACTCTTGATTGAAGGCAATGGCGTTAATGGTTTGACCACTTTGTGCATGACGTAATTTAAGACGTAAATGTTTTTGTCCTACCAGGCTTTGCTGCACGAGTTCAAAGTTGTTGTCAAACAATGGCTCGGCAAATCCATTACCCCAAGGACCACTATTTTCCAATTGCCGGGCAAATTGCATATTAAAATCATCCGCCATTATTTCCCCGTCACTCCAGGTGAGTGCCTCGCGTTGCTCGGGTTGCAATATTTCATCAACGGCTTGTTCAAATGCCTCGGAAAACTTCTGAAAATTTTCAACTTCCAGTGTCATACCCGCTGCCATAGCGTGTCCCCCGTATTTACTTAACACCCCCGGGTGTGCTGCAGCTATACCATCGAGTAAGTGTTTGATGTGCAACCCCTCGATCGATCGAGCTGATCCTTTGAGTGTAACGTCATCCACTTTGGCAAAGATCACCGCCGGTTTATGATGTTTTTCTTTTAAACCGGAAGCGACCAATCCAACCACACCTTGATGCCAGTCTTCACTGTATAAACAAATGCTGGCCTTGCTGGAATGCTCGAGCTTATTGTTCTGTAATGCCTTAGCTGCTTCTGCTCTGTCATTGGCTTGTATTGCGCGGCGTTCATTATTGATCTCATTTAAGGCTTCGGCAAGCTCATAGGCCTTACTCATGTTCTGACTGAGCAAGCACTCAATGCCAATGGTCATATCATCAAGGCGACCGGCGGCATTTACACGCGGCGCTACGGCAAACCCCATGTCCTGACTGGAGGCAAGGCAGCTTTCACGTTTGGCTACTTGAAACAAGGCTTTGATACCGGGACGCGTTTGCCCGGCACGTATACGGGCCAATCCTTGAGAAACTAAAATGCGATTGTTGTAATGCATAGGCACAACATCCGCGATAGTCGCCAGAGCCAACAAATCCAGCCAACGGGTTATTTTAGGTTTACGGATTTTTTGCCCGCTAAACCAGCCGCGTGACTCCAGCTCAACCAAAAGTGCCGACATTAAATAAAACACCACCCCAGCTCCGCATAATGTTTTTGCGGAAAAATTTTCCTGCGGTAAATTTGGATTCACAATGCAATTAGCAGTGGGTAATTCGGCGGGTGGTAAATGATGATCGGTAATAATGACTTCAACGCCGGCTTTTTGAGCCGCCAACACCCCAGCGTGACTACTGATGCCGCTGTCAACGGTCATGATCACGTCCACGCCTTCGGCAATCGCCTCCTCAACAATGCCTTCACTCAGGCCGTAGCCATATACAAAGCGATCAGGCACCAGGTAAGACAAATTTATCCATCCACAGGCACGCAAGACTTCCAGAGCGATGACCGTGCTGGTTGCTCCGTCGACATCGTAATCGCCAATGATGATCAAACGGCTTTGTTTTTCCAAATGATCAGCCAGGCATTTGGCAGCGACCAATGCGGACTTAAACTCACTAACCGGTATCAAATTTTGCAAGGATAGGTCGAGCTCATTGTCACGGGTCAAGCCTCGACTGGCGTAAATGCGTTGAATTGCGGGATGTAGTGTGTCCGGCAATTGGTGCTCGGGAACCGGTCTACGTATTATAGTTTTTTTAACGGAATTAGACATGCAAGTAAATTATAACTTTGTAGATTAAGATTTATCGAAAAACCGTTGCCACCAAGCCAATAACTTATTCGGCTTTAACTCATATATCTTCGAATCGGCAAATCTGATATGAATAGCATCGATGTTTTTCACATTGGTTTTCAAGTCTGCATAGACAGAATCAAATGCTTGTGGCTCTTCAAGTAAATACACCCGGTCGCTGGCATTTTCATCGTGTATATAATTCAAGTCGGAAAAGTGTTTATCACGGGTGTAATCAATAATGCGTGCTGTCTTATTTTCTAGAAGTGGCCATAAATACAAAGCATTCCAAACACTGTTTTGTTGATAACACCAGGCCTGCATTTCCGACAAGTGCTTTTTCAATTCGCCCGACGCGGCCTGTACTTGCACTCGGTAATCGGCGAAATACGGCGGCCAATAACGAGGGGCAAGATTAAAGCGGTATGGCTTAATAAATTTCAGGATATATGCGTTTTTATTGTTTTTATGCAAAACAAAATCATTCTCAAAAAATTGATTGAAAGCAACTAACTGATCGGCACTGATCACCGAATCTTGAGCCGGCAATGGATAGCAAATGCTGTCGCGCATTCCCACTTCAACGCGTACCGGCACTACATGAAACTCCCTGGGGTCACTGACCAGGTCCCAATCCAGCAAATTCAGCAAATTTGGCCAGAAAGCTGCATGCTCAACGGCATTTACACTGGAGCGCTTCAAGCAAGCTTGCAATAAGGTATTGCGCAGTTCATCGGTGATGTCCTGTTGTGAACGATTAATAAAGATTACAATACGCACTGTTATGTTTTTATAAAATTAATTTGGATTTATGACTATTCTAACGCGCCACAGCAACGACAGCGGTTATATTATTTCGGCTTACAAGCAAGGAGCATTACATCTGGGTGAGGAAGTATACACAAGTCCTATCCTCGTGAGAGCTGGCGAGCTGGCGGAAAACTGGACGACTAAAGCGCTCACAGAATTGACTACAGAGGATTTTGCCCTGGCGCTGGAATGGCAACCGGAAATATTACTTTTTGGCTCGGGTCCAAGCCTGCAATTCCCGGATTTTTCCATCATACGCGACCTCAGAGAACACAAACTAAGCCTCGAAGTCATGGATACCTCTGCAGCATCCCGCACATTTAATGTATTGCGCAGTGAAGGAAGAAATGTGGTGGCGGCGTTGTTGGTTTGAGAATGAAAAAGCTACAGCGTGAGGCAATGAAAGTGCTTCTGCAGTATAAGGGGATGCTTGTTTGGTTTTATCTTCATTTCATCATTTGGGTAAATACGCTAGCGGATCCACCGGACTCCCATTCTTCCTGACTTCAAAATGCAACATGCGCTGATTGTTTAAACCCAAACCAATTATGCCAATTTCCTGACCTTGCTCAACACTCTCACCTTCACTGAGCAATATCTTTTCATTGTACCCATACGCGGTTAAGTACGTATCATTGTGTTTAATCACCACCACATTACCCAATCCCACCAAGCCACTCCCTGCATAAACCACTTTTCCGGAGGCCGCGGCTTTGATACGCTGACCTTTAACCCCGGCAATATCGATACCTTTGATGGTTCGGTCCTGAGCGTTAAAATTATTGATAATACGACCACGCAAAGGCCAGTCTAATTTTAGGGATGCTACTGTCGGTATCGTTGGCCCTGAACCATTACTACTTCTCGATGTATTTGAGCCGTGAGTATATCCAGCTGGCGGATACAGTTTTAACTTCATGCCTTTGAAAATAATGTCATTTACACTCATATTATTCCAGGCCGCCAGGTCTTGATATTTAATGCCATAACGCCTGGCAATCACAGAAAAGTTTTCGCTCGATTGCACAGTATGGGTTACCGGACGCTTACCGGTCGGTCGTGGTGTACCCGCTCTGGGTGTGGTGGTGCGTGAACTGGATGTGGGAGCTTTTGACTTGCTGTCGTTCCACGCCAAGCTACAAGCTTGTAACCAAAGTATTGCCAACAGCAAAAACCCGGTGAGTATCATTTGCAAATAACGAATCAATGTCTGGAGATTAACCATATCAGGAGCGCCAAGAGTACGACAACGATCCAGCCAATTATTTCCACATGTTTTCGAATTTTTTCTTCCATTCTGACACCGCCCGCCTTGATCAGACCCGCGACCAGATAAAACCGGGCACCGCGACCAATGACCGAGGCGATTACAAAGCTTGGGAAAAACAATGCCAAAGCACCGGCTGTAATGGTGAATATCTTGTAGGGAATCGGTGAGAATCCAGCCGCAAGAACCACCCATAAGCCGTATGCATCAAACCAGTTTTGTGCTTTAGTCAGACGCTCAGCATAGCCGTGTTCAAGTAACCAGGGTTCCAGACTGCCAAAGGCAAACATGCCAATCGCGTATCCGGCAATTCCGCCTAGCACTGAAAATACAGTTGTCAGAAATGCAAAATACCAGGCCTTGTGTGGCTGACTCAACGCCATTGGTGCGAGCATGACATCCGGCGGGATCGGGAAAAAAGACGATTCGGCAAAACTCAGTCCAGACAAATATGCCGGCGCGTGACGGTGTCGCGACCATTGCAACACCCGTTCATACAATCCTGTGAAAATTCTCATATTAAGCGAAATGCTCTATCTTTTGCCATGCAGCATAGGAACAAAACTCACAGCACCCAAATTCTCGGTTACAAATTCTTCTTCCTCTCGCGTGATGAGTAACAGGTCCTGACGCCCTTGTGGCCCAACCGGAATGACCAGACGCCCGCCGACCGCCAACTGTTCCAGCAAGGCTTCGGGTAACTTATCGGGTGCCGCGGTAACAATGATTGCGTCAAACGGCGCCCTCGCCGGCCAGCCTTTCCAGCCATCACCGTGTAACAAACTGGTGTTTTGAATGCGTAATTGGCGAAGGATATTGCGAGCCATGGTATTCAGGGGTAAATGCCGCTCAATGCTATAAACCTGCTTGACCAGACCCGCAAGCACGGCGGTTTGGTAACCGCAACCCGTGCCGATCTCCAACACTTTATGCAATGGACCATCACGTAATATGGCTTCGGTCATTTTAGCGACCACATAAGGTTGCGAAATCGTTTGCCCATGACCAATCGGCAAGGCCGTGTCTTCATAGGCGCGGCTGGCCAAAGCTTCATCCATAAACAAATGCCGGGGCACCAAGCCAATTTGTTTTAACACTTTTTCATCACGAATGCCCTGGTCGTATAAACGTTGCAACAGGCGTTCGCGGGTGCGCTGTGAAGTCATGCCTATTCCGCGTAAACTCAAGGGCACTCCCAGACGTTGCTTACTCATGCGAGCCAACTTTGCAATTCGCCGATAGCAGCATGCTGGGTCAAGTCGGTATGAATAGGCGTGATCGACACATAACCATTATTCACTGCAAAAAAATCCGTGCCGTCACCGGCATCGCCTTCCTCGCCCACCGGGCCGATCCAGTACAGTGTTGACCCTTTGGGATCCTGAGTAGGAATGACTTGTTCCGAACGATGGCGATTTCCCAGTCGGGTGACTTGAAAACCTTTGATTTTTTCGTAGGGAAGGTCAGGAACATTCACATTTAAAATAGTGTCGCCGGATAATTCATGTGAAGCCAGTTTACTGACCAGTTCATAGGCCACTTTGGCAGCGCATACCAAATTGTCGGGACGTTGTGAAACCAGTGAAATGGCGATAGCGGGCAGACCGAGAAAGCGCCCTTCCATTGCGGCTGCAACAGTTCCCGAATACAACACATCGTCGCCCAGGTTTGCCCCGTGATTAATTCCGGAGATTACCATGTCCTGTTCTTCTTGCAATAAGCCGGTGATGGCCAAATGCACACAATCGGTGGGGGTGCCATTTACCGAAAAGTGTTCCTCGTCCAATGGCCCTTGTTCTCGTTGTACTCGTAAGGGATGCTCAAGACTCAACGAGTTACTGGCGCCCGATCGATTACGATCCGGCGCGATCACTGTGATACTGCCCAAAGGTCGCAATGCTTGTGCAAGGGTCTGGATACCGGCGGCGCGGTAGCCGTCGTCATTACTGACTAGAATTTTCAATAGATTCTGCTTTTAATATTTAGAATTAGTGGAAATACATCACTGCCCGAATTGTTCTTCCTCTACAGTGTCCAAATGGTAACAAATAATCCTTGCCAGCCGTATAAATTAGAGGCTTTTTTGAGTAAAATTTTCAATAATTTCAGAGACTAAGACTTATTCGAGCAAAATATGTCTGATAAACCTTCAGATGACGACCGCAAAGCCTTAAATAAGGCCATGCGGGCGGTCAAACCAATAGTACACAATCAAGCCGATGTGGGCCTTCCAAAGCCCCGCGCAAAAGCGAAATTTACGCGGGCTGATGAACGCCGGGCACTTTTAGAGGCATTGGAGACGGATGTACAGGAAGCCGAGTTTGAGTCTGGTGAAATATTGTCTTATGCGAGACCCGGGGTTCAAAAGTCGGTAATACGACGTTTACGCCGCGGTGATTATTCTGTGCAACGCGTCTGTGATCTGCATGGCGAAACCGTGGCCAGTGCAAAACTAATCTTGTCGCGCTTTATGCAAGAATGTCAGGATGATGGCATTCGTTGTGTGCGTGTGATCCACGGCAAAGGACTGAGATCTGGCCACCAAGGTCCTGTTATTAAACCTAAAGTGAATCGATGGTTACGCGTCTGGGATCATGTGGTGGCATTCCACAGCGCTAGAATACAGGACGGCGGAACCGGTGCTGTGGTGGTCTTGTTGAAATAAATATATTGCCAATATTTAAACGGCTAAACGTACCTGATCGCGACCCTGCTGTTTAGCCTGGTATAAGGCTTTATCCGCTGCACTCAAAAGTTCTTCGAAGGTATGTCGTTCTTCGTTGAGGTCGGCTATACCCGCACTGAATGTAACGCTTAATACAAAATCGTCAATGTCGTACAAACGACCACTCATAATCGCGCGTTCGTTATCAATTATCGATTTAGCAATCTCGGCGGTGGTATTTGGGAGCACACAAACAAATTCTTCCCCGCCCAGTCGCGCCACAACATCCAGTTTACGTTGCTGGTTGGTTAAACGGTTGGCAAATATTTTCAAGACTCTGTCACCAATAGCGTGGCCGTAAGTGTCATTGATATCTTTAAAATGATCGATATCTATAATTACAACACATAAAGGCTGTTTTCCGATATATGCGGTTTTAACCAGCCGATTGGCTCGTGGCATCAAATAGCGACGGTTATGCAGCTGGGTCAATTGGTCAATATGTGCAGCATTTTGCAATTGCGCCATAGGTTTCCAGGCTGTTTGCGCCAGATACCACCCTAAAAATATCGATGCAACAATTATAAAACCTGCAAACCAGTATTTAGATTCTTCACTGTTGCGAATTGATGAAAGGAACTCTTTACTGTCACCATAAGAAACGATCTCCCAGGACGTACTTCCAGTGACCGGTATCGGCATCGCTTCAACCAGATATCTGGAATTATTATGCAAAAACTCAGGTTCTCCAGTCAGGCTCATTGCCGATTGAAAAGCAAGCTTCATCAGCTCATCATTTGAACCCATTACATTTAATAAACTTGCCTTTTCCATTTCGGATTTTTTCAGATACTGGTCATACAACGAAGGTTCCGCTATCAGTGTTCCATCCATGGTTGTAATAAAACTTGAACCAAATCGCTTGATCTCGAGCTCACTCAAGAAATCAGCCAGCTCGGTAAGTTCGACATCAACTCCAATCACACCGAGGATTTCGCCGCTGTCATCAATTATCGGAACCGCTGTGGTTACGCCTAATCGCTGGGTTGTGAAAAACACATAGGGTTCCGTCCAGATCTGTGCTTTTTGTGTCGTACTTTTTATATACCAGGGTCTGGAACGCGCCTCAAAATCATCTTCAATCTCCTGGTAATCCAGTTTTTCGCGTTCCGAGTTACGCCACCAAACCGTGGTTGTGGATTCGGTTGTGGTGTTATTTTTAAATTTTACCCGGTATTTGGCGGTGGGCTCGTCAGAACGGGAAACATAAAAAAAGCTGCCCTGATTATTTGCGAAATAAACACCGGCGAAATCGGGGTAAAGATCCAGTTGCGACACAAAGTATTCTTCTTGGGCATCAAGGTCATTTGCCGCGATGACAAATTTACTCACCGCGTCGGCAGTTAAAGCAGCCTGGTTTTCAGCCACTTTCAGGAATTTGTGTGCGTGTCTTAGAGATTCAGTCGTTGTATTTTCAAGAATAGCCCGTGCTTCACCGGAAATTACCTGATTGTAGTTTAAATTGGAAATAAACATTTGCCCCATGACCATCATGCCAGGCAAAAAAGCAAGCACATACAGCAAATAACGTCTAACCCGGACAATTTTGCCAGTCGAATTTGCCGAATTCAGTGAATTTACTGCGGGTGTGGTCATATGTATTTAGATAGTGACGCATAACAAAGGTTTTAAATGCTAGGAAAGTATAGGCTCTAGGCAAGTATATAACGCTAATTGATCCATGTATCTACAAAAGTTAACAAAATATTTGAATTAGTTAATCCGTTTTGACTGTGACCAACAATTCAACAAGCACGCTAGCGTAGCATCCTGCAGGTAAACTAAAAGACAGCACCACGTTGTTGTCATGCTCTTGCATGCTCATGTTATTCGGAATTACGCGCAATGCTCGCCTGGCCAGTTGCGCATGTTGTCCCAAAAATTCCACGATTACGGAATAGGTTTGCGCTATCAATTTCTCATACTTTCCCGCTTCTGCTACGGCCCACATCTCACCTTTTCCAAACAAGGGCGCCGTTGGATGCAAATCTAGAATTTCACAACGCTGATCAATGGATTCTTTAGTCTCTGACTGCCCGTCATACAAAAACACTGATTTTGAACCATCCAGTTGAATAACCTCGCCATCAAGTACTTTATTCCAATTTTTACTTTTAACTCGTTCGGCCAATATCAGGTTAAATAAAAAACTGCGCAAAACAGAAAAATACAAACTGCGTTGTTCTCGGCGAATTCGCTTTCCGCCTTGTTGTACCCAATGAGTTGCCTTCGCTAGGTTTTTGGATTGATAGCCAAAGCGTTGTGGTCCAAAATAATTTGGAAAACCATTGCTAGCAATATCCAGTATCCGTTGTTGCAAGAGTTGTTTATCGCCGTGAAAATCTCTAAGGACAATTGCAAATTGATTGCCAACAAGATTACCCGGGCGTAATTTGTGGGTATGCCGGGAACAGGTTAACAGTTCACAACCGGGAATCGCAAATTCCTTTCCATCGCATTTACGTTTTGGGTCATATATGGAAAACCATTGCGTTGTGACTGCCTGTTTATCCTTGCGACCAGCATAACTGATGTCACGTATTTTAATGTCAGACCAAGTCGCCAGTTGCTCAGAAACCCAGGCGGTGTTGGCACCGGTCTTGCGAATGTGCAGCCAGACATGCTCTCCTTTACCGCAAGGTGTATAGGAGGGCATCTCGTCGACGGTAAAGTCTTGCGGGAATTTTTTGAAATCTGCATGGCCACAGAATTCTTTGTAGGGTGATATCAGTTTGGGGGCGCCTTGCGCAGTGGCGAATTGATTCAAACCGGAGATTCAGATTCTAGACGGCGTCATCATCGATGTCATCAAAATTGAATTCACGAATATCGATTTCCTGACTGAGATCAATCTCGTCATCACCATCTATATTTCCTATAGTTATCTCATTCACAGTTTGCAATGTTGCTGTATCTTCAAGCAGAGTTTCTAGTTTTTCGTCTTGCTGGGTTTTGCCTATGATTGAAATTACTGCATGCGCTGATATACCTTCCTTGCGCCCAATCGCACCAAGTTTCTCTGTTGATGTTGCTTTAATATTGATCCGGTCTATTTCGCAGCTGAAAATTGTTGCTATGGATTTACGAATTGCGTCTGAATGTTCCATGACGTGAGGTACCTGAGCAACAATCGTTACATCAAGATTATTCAGCTC
>JABDMI010000007.1 GCA_013001575.1 Gammaproteobacteria bacterium | reverse complement strand
TCTAGTCCGGTAAACAGGGAAAAAATGTTTCTACCTGATTGGGCATCAGATAACGGGTTTTTGGCATGTAAGGTCCCATAACTTTTTCCAGATCCGCTTGTTTGTCTACTTTGGTGATGGAGTGTTTGAAGTCAGGTGCAGCCAGCATATTGCGTATTTGTACCACCGTAACATCTTCATCAAACATGCCATCACCGTCATCGGCCATGGGCAACCAGGCGATACCGCATTCCTTGATGGCGTTGCGCGGACGGTCTGCGGCGCGACTGACCATAACTGTGTAAAAACCGTTGGCATCCAGCGGCACTTCTTCATCGTACAAACAATCATTCACGCGTGTGTTTGCAAATCCCTGATTGGAACATAACGACCAATAACGCAATTCACCCTCTTCCATTTCAGTATTGCCTTTATAGGTACTGGGCACATTAGGCATTTTGCCACGAACCATGAAGACCTTGCCATGTTTGCGATTCACGATGGTGCGGATGTATTGGTTATCCAGATTGGGATAAAATCCGCCTTCGCTACGACGCGGGTTTTTTGTCATCTTTCCAGTGTAGATCCCGATCAGACTGGGACGATCGAGTTGGATAAACCATTCTGCGTCTACTTTGGCCGGCCAGGTATCCGGTTTGCCAGGTTGATTCAACAGTTCCCGATACTTAACGGGTGGTACTCCGGCCGCATCCGCCGAAATCTGTAAAAGTTGTTTGGTGTTAAGTGCGTCGCAGGCAGCCTTGCCAGTCAATGAGCGGCCGTCTGTGGCCTCCAAACGAATAGCGGGTAATTTCACATTTCCATCAGCCGGCCAATGCCCTTCATCGGGTAAATATATGCGATAGATGATGAGCTGTTGACCCTGGTTGTATTCAGGTGTGTGCAAAATATTGGCCGACAAGCCGGTACTCAACTCACCGATCGCTCGCTCTTTTGGTGGAGCTTGATTCAACACCTCGACACTGTATGCCCGGTTAGTCGATTTTCGTTCAGCACCGTTACGATAAGGATTGACTGAACCTGTGTTTGGCTCGATCAGGTAATCGGTTAGTGACTCAACCGGTCGACCGCGTTCATCATAACTAATAAAAGATTGATAACGCGCATGCGCAAAATCACCCTCGATAAACAGTTTGGTATTTTCTGGAATGCTAAAACTCGCCGCCCAATAAAACACCGAGGAATCCGGATAGGCAAGATTAATATACGGATCAGCACTGTGCGGTCCGCGCGACCAAAAGCAGTCTCTGGGCCCCGGGATGGGGCCAAAGTTGCTGATGGCATTTGCGCTGTTAAGCGGTGGACTTGTTTTTGTTGCTTGAACAGTTATTGTTAACAGCAAGCCCAGAGAAATACCAAGCAGAATGAAAAATGTATTTGTATTTTTAGACACAACGGTTCCCAGTTATTAAAAACGGACCGCAAAAGTTTACGGTCCGTTGATTATCAGCATCCATTGAAATCTGGATCAATTCTTATAACGAATGGTCAAGCCATAGGTTCTTGGAGCCTCCAAGAAGGCACTGAACGAGCCGGCTTGCAGAGGGGTATCAAACACAATATTACTAACGGTTTCATCCGTGATATTACGTCCCCATAATTCAAAGGCCCACTTCCCTTCAGCGGTCAAGAGACCAACACTGGCATCCCATTTAGTGTAGCTGTCTTGTAAAGTGATCGAGTCATTATCCTGGCCGGTGGTGTAATCCGAGCGATATCGATAACCCAGGCGCGCCATGAACTCGCGGTTGTTGGCCAACGGTCGCATGTAATTAAACGAGCCCGTCAAAATTACGTCTGAAACAAAATTGGGCTTGGCGCCGGAGAGATCCTGGGTTGGCATTCCCATGGCATTCTGGGTGGCGGTGGCCGATGCGCCGGTAAAGGATGCATACTCAATGTCCTGGAAAGTTGCCCCACCGGATGTTGAGAAGTTATCGTTAAAGTCATAACTGTAATCCAGCTCCAGACCTTTGCCTTCGAGTTCGCCGGCGTTGCGAATGGTAAATACCGTGCCGTTAAACGAATTGGCCTGAAAGTTCTCGAGGTTTTGAATAAAAAAGGTACCGTCGAGCTTGAGACGGCCATCCAGTGCACGTGACTTGAATCCGAATTCGATCGCATCCACAGTCTCTGGCTGAAAGGTCACTGCGTCTTGCAGGGACTGTAATGGCGTTAACTGCGGATTGGCTGCAACCAGGTCTGCGTAATTGGCAACCCGGTCTGGTGTGCCCGGCGCGGTATTCGGACCATTGCGATTCAGGTTGAAACCACCCGATTTATACCCTTCGGAATAGCGCAGGTAAGTGTTTAACTGATCATTTACTTCGAAACTCGCACTCAATGCGATAGAGACATTGTCGTCCTCAAAATCCACATAAAACGGATCTACCGCAGGAGAGGTTTGTAATGACGACAAAGCGGCAAAAGCACCACCGGCGATGACGTTCAGAGGTAATTGTGAGAAAGGATCGGTAGAGTCGATCACATACCAGGCTTCCTTGTCTTCTTTGGTGTAACGCATGCCTGCGGTGAGATCCATTCGGTCACTGGCGTGCCAGGTTGCATTACCAAAGAAAGCGTAACTGCCATTTTCATAGGCATACTTGTCGGTGGACGCCTGTCCTGAAGCAAAGAATGTTCCTGGAGCATTGCTAGTTAGAATCTCGACCAGATCCACCACATTGATCTGGGTCATTCCGCCAGTAAACGGATTGGCCGTTGACGGAGTCACAAAGCCCACATAAGGCCGGGTGTCGGAGCCAAAACCAAGATAATTATCCGCATTGATGTGTTGGTCAAAATAATAACCGCCGACCAACCAGTCAAGCATATTGTCGCCATTGGATGCAAAACGCACTTCCAGCGAAGTTTCTTCCAGGTCTTGTCCAATCACGCTGTCAAAAATATTTGCACTGGTGAAATCGGCATCGATATTGGGCAAGCTTTCAAATGTTCTAAATGCCGCAATACCGGTTGCCGTGACCGTACCCAGATCCCATTCCAGTTCTGCAGAGAGCCCTTTGTCATCGAGTGGATCAATATACGGTTGCTCAGGATTGACGTAGACCTCTCGTGCTTCCAAATTCGCAATACCACCAGTGTAATCCCCAAGGGTACCCGGAGTGTTTGGCACCAGACTACCTCCGACGGCCTGGATCGCGCCGGATGCAGGCCCGTAGAGTACCGGAACAGCCACACAACATTTTTCCTCGGCTTTGGATATATCACCGATCATACGCAGGGAAATATCATCTGTTGGTTCCCACAGCATCTGGGCACGTACCGACCAGCGGTCGCGGTCATTGAGACTGTCGCCGTTGACCAGATTGTCGATGTAACCATCACGGTTTTGTACGGAACCGGCTAAACTGAAAGCCACATTGTCATCTTCACTGCCACCACTGATGGAACTTCGGGCATGCCAGAGACCGTAATCACCAAGGGTCAGGTCTGCGAGTACTTTCGGTTCATAGCTTGGCTTTGCAGTACGCACATTGATCACACCAGCGGAAGTATTCTTTCCAAAGATGGTGCCCTGTGGACCGCGCAAGACCTCGATCTGGCTAATGTCGATATAATCATTCAAGGCCGAACCCGGTCGTCCACGAAACACGCCGTCGATCACAACCCCGACAGACTGTTCCAGGCCGGTGTTATTGCCGGCGGTACCAATGCCCCGGATGGCAAAAACCGATTGCAAGCCGCCGGTGGATTGTGAAAAGGTCAATGCTGGTGCGACTGTCTGCAGATCGGTGATGTCGCGCACCCCGGCTTGTTCAAGATCTTCACCGCTCACTGCGGTCACGGCCACCGGTACATCAAAGATCGTTTCATTGCGTTTAGTGGCGGTCACAATAATCTCTTCAATTTCATCAGCGGCATATATCGGACAACTGATGGCCAGACCAACAATGGCAGGTAAGGTCAGGATTCTCAGGGTTTTATACAATGCGATTCTCATCATTCGACTCCTCGTAAGCGATTTGAGTATATTTATTATCAATTTTGCTGCATGCTTGTTTGAACAAGGTAACAAGACACAGATTTCACTGCGGGCTTTGACACTTATACTGGTGACTTTAGCAAGGCAGACGTCGAATGTAACATTGTGCATTGCAATATGTTACTGTCGTCGTTTGAAATATAGTGTTGATTAAATTACATTCGTCATATAAATGCAAATGCTGCGAAAAATATTTTCTATATCATCGAAGGTTTCGCTGAATTGCCTAAGCAGAATTGGAGAAAACATTGATATTTGACTACGTGATCATTGGTGCAGGTTCCGCCGGTTGTGTCTTGGCAAATCGATTGAGCGCCGACCCGAATACCAGCGTGTGTTTGCTAGAAGCCGGTGCCAAAGATAATTCCACCTTTATACACACCCCTGCGGGCACGGTCACGATGATGCGTGGTACGCCTTTGATGGGTGGAAAATATAACTGGCAATTCCATACCACGCCGCAAGCCGGGTTAAACGGTCGGCGTGGCTATCAACCGCGCGGCAAAACCCTGGGTGGCAGCAGTTCGATCAATGCCATGATCTACATTCGCGGTCATCAGTCTGATTATGACGACTGGGAAAAGCTCGGCAATCCGGGCTGGGGATTCAGTGATGTACTGCCCTATTTCAAACGCTCGGAACACAACGAACGCATACAGAATGAATTACATGGTCAAAATGGCGAGCTCAATGTGAGTGACAGTTTCAGCAATAATCCGGTGCATGAATTGTTCATTGAGGCCGGGATTGAACAAGGCCATGTGCAAAACGATGACTTCAATGGCCACACCCAGGAAGGTGTTGGGCGCTACCAGATGACCCAGATCAATGGCAGTCGTTGTAGCACGGCTGTTGCTTTTTTAAAACCGGTCAGCGAGCGACCAAACCTGACGGTATTGACTGATGCTAGAGCGTGCAAAATCCTGATGCAAGGCAAACGGGCCACCGGCGTTGAGCTGCGCCATAAAAACACGACACTGCAAATTGATGCCAACAAAGAAGTGCTGCTAGCAGCTGGCGCTTTTCAATCTCCACAATTATTGATGCTTTCGGGAATTGGAGCGGTAGATAACTTACAGCCTCACGGCATCGAACTGGTGCATGAGTTGCCCGGGGTTGGTGCCAATTTGGTTGACCATCCGGATTACACCTCGGTACACAAGTCGGCCAATAAGCAAACCATCGGTATCTCCGCTTCCGGGACTCTCGATGTGCTCAAGGCCATGAACCAGTATCGTAAAGATCGTACCGGATTGCTCAGCAGTAATTACGCGGAATCTGGTGGTTTTTTGAAAACCGATCCAGACTTGGCGAGACCTGATATCCAACTGCATTTTGTGGCCGGAATCGTGGATGATCACGGACGCAAATTACACCTGGGTCACGGAATCAGTTGCCATAGCTGTGTGTTGCGACCCAAGAGTCGCGGTTCGGTTACTTTGGCCTCGAGTGATCCGATGGCCGATCCGGTAATTGACCTGAATTTCCTGGGCGAAGAAGATGATCTGAATGTCTTGCTCAAAGGCTATAAGATCACGCGTGAAATTCTGCATAGCAAGGCACTGCATGGAACCACCGGAAAAGAGGTTTACACCAAGGGTTCAATGAGTGATGATGAATTGGCCTACTGGATGCGTCAGCGCGCCGATACGGTTTATCATCCGGTAAGCAGTTGTCGTATGGGCAATTCCGATATGGACGTGGTGGATGCAAAGCTGCGTGTCCACGGAGTTGAGAATCTGCGCGTGGTAGATGCCTCCATCATGCCAACCCTGATCGGCGGCAACACCAATGCGCCAAGTATCATGATCGCTGAAAAAGCGGCGGACATGATATTGTCGCATCAGTAAAACGGACTTTATGGATTTAGACTTGTAATAAAATAACAAACAATAAAAGCAAAAATCTGGAGTTATTATGAAACTGAAAATCTTTGTTGTCGTGATTACTGCAACACTCGCCAGTATTGTGTGCACCTCCACTTCCCTGGCTCAGGAAAGCGAAGCCCGGGTTTTGGAAGAGGTCATTGTGATCGCGACCAAGCGCGCCGAAAACCTTCAGGATGTACCCATTTCAGTGGTTGCCATGAGCGGTGAAACCGTGAAAGACATGGCCGTCACACGGGCGGAAGATTTTACCGCCGACATGCCGGCCATCACCGTGGCCCAGAATCCCATTGGCAACTTTATTTTCATCCGCGGCATCGGAACTGCGGGAGCCAACCAGGGTATCGAACAATCGGTATCTATGTTTCACGACGGCGTGTATATGGGCAGACATCAGTTAACCCGTGCGCCGTTTATGGATCTGGAACGCGTGGAGGTGTTACGCGGACCGCAATCGGTTTTATTCGGTAAAAACACCATTGGCGGTGCGGTACATGTGATCGCCGCCAAACCAACGGATAATTTCGAGGCTTTACTCAGTGGCTTGTACAGTTGGGACGACGGCGAACAGGAACTCACCGCCGTAGTTTCAGGACCCTTGTCCGACCGGGTACGCGGGCGACTCGCCTATCGCGGTTATGAACTGGATGGCTATCTGACTAATGTGGTCAATAAACAGGATGGTCCACAGCGTGATGATCAAACCATTCGGGCGACCCTGGCTTTTGATGCAAGCGACACGGTCACACTGACGGCAAAATATGAAACCAGTGAATTCAAACAACAACAACAGTCCACACAACTGCGTATTACGAATCCCTTTACTCCTGGTTCTATGGCGATCAGTGGTCTTAACCAGGCCTTGGTTGCAGCCGCTACCGGCGGTAACGGGGTTGAAACCCTGGATAACGAACGCGCTGTCGATAACGACGGTGGTGTTTTACTCGGTCAGGTTGTACCGACCTTTGCCGGTTTACCCGGCTTCCCCAGCCTGCCGGAGTTCAGTGATAATGAAATGAGTGTGGGTACCGTTACCCTGGACTGGGCACTTGGCGAGCACACCCTTACCGCGATTACCGGTTTTGCTGAATACGAATATCGCGATGTGTGCGACTGTGATTTTGCTGCAATTCCCCTGATCGAAGTGGATGCCAGGGAAGACTACAACCAATTCAGTCAAGAGATACGCATAACCTCACCGACCAGTGATGTGTTTGATTACATCGCGGGTTTCTATTATCACGACAGCGATCTCGAATACACCTCAACCGAAGCCTTTGGTTCAACCATTGCGTTTCAACAAGTGGGTGTGCCAACCCCCTTGCTGGTACCGAACCTGACCCGTGCCTATGGCATGAACCAAACCCAGGAGATGTGGTCGGTATTCGGTTCGGGCACCTGGTACTTATCCGATATCTCACGCATCACGGCGGGCCTGCGCTATCTGGACGAAGATAAAGTTGCCGATCACTTTTTGAATAAACGCCTTACCGCCGGCTGGGACTACAGTGGCTTACTCACCCTGCCGCCAGGCAGCATTACCGTGGGCGACACAGCGGCAGACTATGACGCCTTTTTAGCCGGTTTCGGTACCACCGACATTGGTGGTGGCATCACACCCGGCTTTTTGACCGAAGCCGTTTACGCTGGATTATTGGGAACCTTTGAACACGATATTCGCGACCGCAAACGCTCGGAAAGTGACTTGATGTGGTCGCTAACCTATGAACGCGATCTCAATGACAGTGTGCTGGGATATGCAAGCGTTTCCACCGGTACCAAAGGCGGTGGTTTTGACGGCCGCTTCTTACGCACCAACGACAATCCGTTCTTTGAGTACGATGAAGAAACAGCAACGAATTTCGAATTGGGTATCAAAAGTCGCTTACTCGATGGCGCCATGTCATTCAATGCAACCTTATTCCAAACCGTGGTCGAAGATTATCAAGTGAGTATTTTTGATGGCGCAACGGCCTTTTTTGTGCAAAACGCGGCCGAGATCCAGACCAACGGCCTGGAAATGGACCTCAAATGGGCTGCAACGGATCACCTGACCATGGGATTTGCCGGCACATTACTGAATGCGGAATACGAAGAGTTCCCGAATGCGCCGTGTTGGGCTGGCAGTGATGCCAATAACCGTGGTGATTGTATTGGTCGTGGTACGCCTACAGCATTTCGTAATGCCGCGGGAGGCACCAACATCTTCTCTCCCGAACTCGCCTTCAACCTGAATTTTGATTACCGCAGACCCGTCACCAGCCGTCTCGAAGGCCGTGCGGTTCTTAACATTAATTATTCTGACGACTACCTGGTCGCTTCTGATCTGGATGAAATATACGCTTTACAAGACAGCTTCACCAAACTGGATCTGCGCTTGAGTCTTGGTGACTACGATGGCTTGTGGGATGTTGCCCTGCTGGGCAAGAACCTGACCGATGAATTTATCAGTGCCAGCAGTAATGACCAACC
This sequence comes from Gammaproteobacteria bacterium, assembly GCA_013001575.1. Taxonomy (NCBI): domain Bacteria; kingdom Pseudomonadati; phylum Pseudomonadota; class Gammaproteobacteria; species Gammaproteobacteria bacterium. The sequence goes on along the minus strand of JABDMI010000007.1, from coordinate 2,911 downwards.
TTTGGTGGCCGGTAACGGCTTTGCCCAAACCGATCGTTTACGCTCCTGGGCATTACAATTCACCTATCGCTGGTATTGAGACCAGAATAGAGCAGTACATTTTTCAAATACTTGAGGTTTTATCATGCAAGCTAATAATGTAGTTCAAATACCAACGGCACATAACAGTAGTCTGGCCGAGATCGATAGAATATTTGCACTTCAACAGAATCAAGCGATTAAATTACGCACCAGCACTTACAAAGACCGACTTGCTCTTTTGAATCGTTTTGAAACGGTATTTAATAATGCCAAACAAAAAATGTACGATGCGGCGTTTGCGGATTATGGCAAAACCGAAGCCGAAGTCGATCTCACCGAAATATTTGCCGTGACCGCCGAATTGAAACACACCAAGCGGCATTTGAAAAAATGGATGAAACCACAAAAAGTTCGTCCAACCCTGGCATCCCTTGGCACCCAGGCCAAGATCATCAAGGAGCCCAAAGGCGTGTGTTTGGTGATCTCACCCTGGAATTATCCGTATAATCTGTCGTTCGGGCCTATGCTAACCGCGCTTGCTGCAGGTAATACTGTGATGTTAAAGCCGTCGGAACTGACACCGAATATGTCGAGAGTGATTCGAGAGATTGTTGAAGAGTCGTTTTCACCGGAAATGGTCAGTGTGTTTGAGGGAGACGTTGATGTGGCTGCACATCTGACCAACTTGCCCTTCGATCACATATTTTTCACCGGTAGTCCAGCAGTCGGCAAGATCGTCATGGGGGCTGCTGCCAAGCACCTGACCTCAGTCACACTGGAACTTGGCGGCAAAAGCCCGACTATTGTGGACCAAAGTGCTGACATCAAAAAAGCGGCGCGCAATATTTCCTGGGGCAAGTTTGCCAATAACGGCCAGACCTGTATCGCACCGGATTACTTATTTGTGCACGACGCGGTTAAAGACGAATTTATTTCTGAATTTAAACACAACTTACAAAAGTTGTATGGCGATAGTGAAAAGATCCAGGAAAACCCGGATTACTGCCGAATCGTGAATAATCGCCACTTCAATCGGGTGAACAATATTCTTGAAGATGCTATCGAGAATGGTGCCACGCTGATCAATGGTGGTCAGAAAGATGCCGCCACAAATTTTATTGCGCCAACCGTTTTAAGTGATGTGACTCCGGAGTCCAAGATCCTGCAAGAAGAGATCTTTGGCCCGCTTCTGCCGATCATGTCCTATTCGGATATCAAGCAGGTGGTTGACTACATCAATGACAAACCCAAGCCCTTGGCCTTATATGTGTACAGTAAAGACAACGCGGTGATCAATAAGGTCTTATCCGAAACCTCGTCAGGTGACGCCTGCATTAATCACAATATGGTGCAATTCCTGCATTTGAACCTGCCATTTGGCGGCGTGAATAACAGCGGCATTGGTAAAGCCCATGGCGATTACGGTTTTAAAGCCTTTTCGCATGAACGCAGTGTGTTACGTGACCGTTTCAGCACCACGCACATGTTCTTTCCGCCGTACAAGAACAGCGTGAAAAAAATGATCAAGCAGGCCATTAAGTACTTTACCTGATCTACCTCAAGCCTTAATTCACTCTAGACTGCAACGCATCCAGAAATTTCCGGATGCGTTTTGCGTTGGCACCCAGGTCACTTTTGCCCAAACGAGATTTGGAACGTACATCAACCAGGGTTTGAGCTCCTGACGCTTGAATACGAATGACTACGTCATCCTTGAATCCATACCAGGTCGTGGTGTCGGTCGCTTCAATACGTCCGGTCTTCACGTCACTGGAAACATTATCCCAGCCGAAAGAGTCCACAACTTTCAGGGCCGCAGAAAAAACATCCGTATTTGATGCCGACAATTCAAGGGTTTGCAAATCCGGATACGCATCCAGTTGCTGTTGCGCAATGGCGGGATCGTAGCTTGCCGGATTGGGCGCGTCTTTACGTAACTCGAGCATGTCCACAAAAGCCGGCGGATTGCGAGTGTCGGTGGTGATGTCGTGAATGGGTGGCACGCTTTCGGCGGTCTTTTTGATACTGATCGGCACAATGGCCGCGGATAAACCCGCGATGACCCCGATAAGCCCGAGCTTTACCGAGGGTTCTTTAATGAAACGTGGACCAATGAAAGCCAGGGTACCCAGTAAGATCGCCAAGCCGCCAGCGATTACAATTTTCGGGAAATTCCCACGAAACGAGGTGCCAATATCCCACCAGCCCGCCTGATAGCCCGGACCTTGCAGGAGCAAAAAAATAAAGGCCGACAGCCCTAAAAAAGCAGCGAGTCGTCCAAGCCAGATAAATGCAGTTTTCATTATTTATAACCCTTCATAATGTTTGTGTTTTTGCTAGTATAACGGCATATGAGTGAATACGATCCAGTAAAACCAGTCTCCTATCCATTATCACGCGTCATTCTACATTGGTTAATCGCATTAACTATCATAGGACTTTTTGTCAGTGGTTTATGGATAGTGAGAATGGATTATTATGATGCACTGTATACACTGATTCCGCATTGGCATAAAAGCATCGGTTTGATTTTGATGTTTATTCTTGTTTTGAGTGTGTTCCTGCGGCGACTCACCCCAAAACCCGAGTATGATGCGTCTTTAAAAGCGTACGAACGCATAATTGCTGGAATCGTGCAATCCTTAATGTCCATACTCTGTTTCGCTGTGATTATTAGCGGCTATTTTATTACCAGTGCTAACGGCGACCCGGTCAGTGTGTTTAACTGGTTCGAATTACCCGCTTATCCGCTGAATGTGAAAAATCAGGAAGACATAGCCGGTGAATTACATGAGATCATGGCATTTGCTTTAATCGGTTTGGCGATGTTGCATGCAGGAGCTGCTTTATATCACCACTTCGGAAAAAAAGACCGTACACTGTTAAAAAT
>JABDMI010000006.1 GCA_013001575.1 Gammaproteobacteria bacterium | reverse complement strand
GATCATTGGTGACTATACTGGGTTGTATCGGAAACTCCCACAAGCGCTGAGTGGAATCAATTTCTACCCGCACCACCGAAATACTTTCACCGTTAGGGGTTAATGTTGGTGAATATTCACTTTCCGGTGTATCGGTCATGCGTGATACCGATTCGCTGCTAATGGTGTACGCATAAATATCTGATTGCTCCAATTGTGATGCTTCGCTGCCTCTACGACTGGTGAACAAGATTGTGTTACTGTCTGGTAAAAAATACGGTTGATTGTCGTAACCGCTATTATTGGTAATATTGACGGGCATGCCAATACTGATATTTCCATCAATAAATTGTAAAGTGGCCAAATATATTTCAGAGTCCGGGATCCCGGAGCTTTCCTGTTGCGATTCTTGTTGTGTTTCATTAGCAGAGTCAGCCAAAGTCTCTGCGTTTTTAGTAGTGCTTGGCGTGGCTTGTTTAGTCTTCGCCACCGGCGTATTTGCAGCATCCATAGGAACAGACTCATCCTTAGAGGAACAAGCAGATACGCTTAGCATCAAACTCAAAAACAAAATGCCTATTGATTGATTAAATGAGTTAGTTTTTATGATATTCATGGTAATTGGATCCTGGATCTCTATGAGTGGCTGGCATTGAAAAAATATACTGATTTGGAATAATTAAAAGCATGTAAATTACAAGACGCTTATGATACTTCACAAGCCCCCGAAATGGGTCAGAAAAACGTATAATTACGTCTAATAATCCCACGCTGTCCGGGATATCATCCAAACCGTACTTTCTTTATGAATCTAACCCGCTTATCACTCTATAACCCGGTTGCCGTCAGTGTTGCTGCATTATTGGTGTTTTTGTTTGGTGGCCTGAGTTTACTTGAGTTACCAGTCCAAATGATACCCAGTGTGGAACGGCCCAGCATCCAGATCAACACGGGCTGGCGTGCGGCCGCTCCTGAAGAGGTCGAATCAGAGATCATCGAACCTCAAGAAGATGCTTTAAGAGGATTGTCGGGATTACAAAAAATGGAATCCACAGCCCAAAACGGACAGGGTTCGATCAGTCTCACTTTTGATATCGATGTAAATTTACAAGATGTGCAACTTGAGGTCATGAATCGTTTGACCCGGGTACCCGCCTATCCGCCTGATGCCACTGAACCCACGGTCTTTGTCGGTCGCGGGCAGTTTGGCAATTCCATTGCCTGGTTCGCCATCACTCCCACTCGCGACTCGATTGATATTACCGAGTATCAGGACTTTGTGGATGAAGTGGTATTGCCACGCATGGAACGTGTAACTGGCGTGTCAAACGCCAATTCGTTTGGGGGACGGGCTAAAGAAGTCCGGATAACCTTCGACCCGCATGCAGCGGCCGCCAAAGGTGTGTCTTTACTGGACATGGCCAGGTTAACCCAGGGTAATACCGACACCTCCGGAGGGTTCACCGATATCGGGCGCCGCCAATACACATTACGTTACAGCGGCAGTTACAGTCTGGGTGAATTGAGCAATTTGATCCTCGGGTATCAAAACGGCAGCCCGGTCAAACTTGTTGATGTGGCAAGCATTGAACTCAGAAAAGTGGACGCCTTTGGCTCTTTAAATCAAAACGGCGGGCCGTCTATTGCCTTCAGCATTGAACCCGAAACCAATGTCAATGTACTGGACGTTATGGCGGGACTCAAACAAGCCACCCGGGAATTGAATGACGGTCCAGTTGGTCGCGCCGGTCTTAACATCATGCAAGTCTATGACGAAACCATTTATATTGAAGACTCGATTGCGATGCTGCGTAATAATTTGCTTTTGGGAATTCTTTTGGCGGTTTCTATTTTGTGGTGGTTCTTACGCAAGTTCAGAGCCACATTACTTGTCGCTCTCGCCATTCCGATCTCTCTGTTTTTTGCATTCATCGGTTTACGTCTAACGGGTCGTACACTCAATATTATTTCCCTGGCCGGTCTCGCTTTTGCCATGGGCATGGTCATGGATTCGGCCATTGTTGTTTTGGAAAATATTGTACGCCTGCGTGAGAAAGGCGAAAGCAGTGAAGAAGCTTCTTACCAAGGTGCCACACAAGTCTGGGGTGCGCTGCTCGCCTCCACGGCCACCACTGTGGCAATCTTTTTACCTATCTTGTTTTTACGTGACATTGCCGGACAACTCTTTTCCGATCTGGCTCTGGCTATTTCCATTGCAGTGATAATATCTTTGATCATTGCCGTTACCGTAATACCCACTGCAGCAAATACGGTATTACGCGACATTAAACTGGTTGACCCACACAGTAACTGGTGGAACACGGCAACTGCGTTCATCATGCGCATCACCAATACAGCCAAAGCACGTGCTGTGTGGATCATTGCCCTGGTTGGTATAGGGATAAGCACCAGTATCATATTATTGCCCAAAGCCAGTTACTTGCCGGAAGGCGAACAGAATTTTTTGTTTGCTTTTATTTCACCTCCCACCGGTCAAAGCGTCCAAACCGGACAAAAAGAATTTGTCGACGTGGTCAATCAGCGCTTTTTGCCGTATTTAAAAGGCGATAAACAACCGCAAGTGGACAATTATTTTCTTGGCATGTTCGGCTCATCGGGCTTTATGGGGGCACGCGCTACTAATCGCGATGAAGTTGATGCACTGGTACAGGAAGTGAATAGCAATATCACCAACGGTTTTCCAGACACCATGGTATTTGCCAGTAAAGCCGGAATCTTTGGTCGCCTGGGTGGTGGTGGCAACATTGAATTGAATATTCAAAGTCGCGATATCGACTCCACCTTACGCGCTGCGCAAGCCGGTATGCAGGCCATCAGCCAGGCTTTACCCGGCGCCCGGGCGCGTCCAGTGCCTAGCCTGGAACTGGCCACTCCCGAATTACGCTTGATACCGGATGAGCGTGCGATTACTGAAGCCGGACTAACTCGGGGGCAATTATCCAGTTTAGTCCGCGCTCTGGGGGATGGGTTGTACGTTGGTGATTATTTTGACGGCACCAAGCGTCGTAACATCATTTTACGCGGCACGGAATGGCAACGACCGGAAGACCTGCTCGCCACACCGGTTCTCACCCCGGCGCGCGGTGTTCAACCACTTGGCACTTTGGTGCAACTCAAAGAAACCGTAGGCCCTGACCAAATTCGTCGCGTAGACAGGCGACGATCTGTGACCATCAACATCACCCCTCCCGCTG
>JABDMI010000005.1 GCA_013001575.1 Gammaproteobacteria bacterium | reverse complement strand
TTAAATCCTGCGCAATTACGTGCGGAGACGGCGCGTCGTTTGTGGAGGGTAATTCATAACAATGACAAGGCCGGTCTCGATAGCGTATTAACTCCAGCCTTACCCGATTCCGAGCAACATGCCTGGATGAGTGCGGCCTTGTACGGCTGCGTGCGATTTTATTTGCGCTATCAATATCAACTGAATCATTACTTGAGTAAGCCTATCAAGGCCAAAGAAGGCGAGGTTATCGCTTTGTTTATATTGGGCATGCATCAATTGAGTCAAATGCGTGTCAAAGAGCATGCCGCAATTCACGAGACTGTGAACGCCTGCAAAATTTTGCAAAAGGACTGGGCCATCAAATTGCTCAATGGCGTTTTGCGAAATTATCAACGCGATCTGACAGACAAAAAATTCAACAACGAAGTCGAGCGTTACGCACATCCCAAATGGTTAATGAATCGCCTTAAACAGGACTGGCCAAAAAACTGGCGTGACATACTTGAGGCCAATAATGCCCAGGCTGCCATGAGTTTACGCGTAAATTTGAGTAAAACCTCACGCGCACAAGCGCTTGCGAGTCTGACATCTGCCGGATTAACTGCACAGGCGCATTCGGCTTGCCCAACTGCAGTTACCCTGGATGCTGCAAGCGATGTGAGCAAGATCCCGAATTTTTCCCGAGGTTATTTTTCAGTACAAGACGTTGCGGCTCAGCATGCGGCGCATTTATTGATCAAGGGTTCTGAAAGTGAAACCGATCTCAAGGTGCTGGATGCCTGCGCAGCACCCGGTGGTAAAACCGGACATTTACTCGAGCGCTTGTCTCCCGACTCAAACTTGCTTGCGCTGGATATTTCAGAAAAACGTCTTGAGCAAGTGAATGAAACAATTATGCGACTGGGCTATGGTGATCGGCGTGGCCTGAAACTGCTTGCAGGCGACGCAGCTGAATATAAATTCACGCAATCATACGATCGAATTCTGCTAGATGCGCCATGCACTGCCACTGGCGTGATCCGCAGACACCCGGACATCAAGTTACGCCGTTCAGCAGAGCAAGTTCTACACGCATGTGACGTCCAGAAAAAACTTTTACATAATCTCTGGAGAGTTTTGAATCCGGGCGGCCGCTTGTTGTATGCCACCTGTTCTGTACTGCATGCCGAAAATTGCGATCAAGTGCAAGAATTTTTAAGCACCTATAAGGATGCTACACTAATACCCGTAAACATTGACGATAGTATTGACACGGAATTTGGTGCACAGATCTTGCCTGGCAGTTTGGGGCGAGATGGATTTTTTTACGCGCTTTTAGAAAAAACCAAACAGGATTAACCAGTCAAAATGGAAAACCAACAGTCACAATCGAAAAACAACAGTTTCATACACTTGTGTGCGCGCGCTGGACTGTTTTTAGGCTTGTGCATGGTGAGTATTGGTTTGCACGCATCAGACCGTTTCGAGGTCAGCCATGCCCAGACCATAGTTTTGGATGACACCTATTATCTGACTGCCGATATTGCCTATGCCCTGCATGATGAAGCTAAAAGTATTTTGCAACAGGGTTTACCCATCCGGATTGAGCTGCAGGCCGAATTAGTGCGGCCACGACGCTACTGGCGCGATAAAACCATTGCGCGAGTGAATAAACTGTATTTGATCCAATTCAATGCGGTTACCGAGCGCTATGTGGTTTCCATCCCGGACTTGGCACAACAAGAGTCGTTTGCGACCGCAGAGCAGGCCATCTATAGCCTGAGAACCTTGAAAGACATTCCTTTGCTCAGCGCCAGCAATGTCCCGAACCCCGAGATCATTCAAGCACGAGCGCGCCTGGTGGTCGATGTAAGACATTTTCCCGATCCTTTACAATACCTTGCAAAATACTGGGCTGACTGGGTACTGGTCAGTGAGTGGTATGTGTGGCCGTTAAAACTCTAAAAAGTTTTCCACTCCGTCTTTTGACCATATTCGGTGTGGTCTTGATGGGCGTGTCGATGTTTTTGCTCACTCAATCCACCAAGAGTTCAGGCGGGTTTCAGGAATACAGCGGTCTGATCTTTTTAATAAATTTTATCGGTGTATTACTATTAAGTGGCGTAATTCTGGTGAATGGCTGGCGCCTGTACAAACAATACAAACAACAGGTGCCGGGAACGCGATTAACCGTCAACATGCTAACGCTTCTGATTCCGCTGGTGTTGATTCCACTGGGTTTCATGTTTTATTTTTCCACCCAGTTCAGTAACGATGCTGTGGATAGCTGGTTTAACGTGGAAGTGGAACAAGGCTTGCAAGATGCTTTGAATTTGAGTCGGCGTTCTCTGGATAACACCAAAGCGGTACATTTGGCGAGAAGTAACGAGATCGCTGATGTGATGAAAAACCTGTTTGGCTCAAATCTGGTATTCGAGATTGATAGTATTCGTGCCCGTTCCGGCGCTACATTGATCAGCGTGTACGCCAACAATGGCCAATTGCTCGGCACCAGTACTGCCGAGATCGACAGTGAAAAGATTTCTATCCTGACCAATGAAATGCAACAAGCGGCCCTCTACAGCAATGGCTACGTGAGTTTTGACCGTGAATCCGACGGCAAGCTGGTCATCCGGACTGCGGTTACAGTTCCACAAGTCACACCAATTGATGCCTTACGAATTCTTTACGCCGAATACAACAGTACCGAATTCGTCAGTGAACTGGCCGATAATGCCGAAACAGTGATCAACCGCTACAACGAATTAACCCAGGCGCGTAAGCCTCTGAAACAGGGATTCACCCTGGCTTTGGGTCTGGCGTTTATGATCTCGATGTTGGCCGCGGTCTGGGCCTCGTTCACAATTTCGCGCCGCCTGGTGCAGCCTATTCAGACCCTGGCGGAGGGAACGCGTGCCGTTGCTGCCGGAGACTATAAACAGCAACTGGAAGTGTACAGTTCTGATGAGATCGGTTTCTTAACCCAGTCTTTTAATGCCATGACCACAAGGCTTGCCGATGCGGACGCCCAAATGCAAAAAAGCCGTCTCCTGATCGAAAATGAACGCGCCAATCTGGCGGCAATCCTGAGTCGTTTATCCACCGGGGTGATCTCCTTTGATCACGATTTGAACTTGCGGCGTGCCAATCATGCCGCGGAGGAAATCCTTGGCGCAGACCTCGATCCGTTCTATTTACATCACATTGGAAAGATCCAGAACGCCGATGGTCTCTTGCAAGGATTCATGCAGCACTGTCAGGAGCGCATCGAAAATGGACAAACCGAATGGCGTGAGGAGTTCGCCCTATACAGCACGGAGCGCGGTCGGCGGGTGCTGGTGGTGGCCTGTTCGGTGTTGGCAGGAGAACAAGAAGAACAGGGCATTGTTATTGTATTTGACGACGTTACCCGTTTAATTCGGGCACAGCGTGATTCGGCCTGGGGTGAAGTGGCCAGACGCCTGGCGCATGAGATCAAAAACCCATTAACTCCGATCCAGTTATCGGCCGAACGTTTACGCTACCGTTATCTGGAAAGCTTGCCTGACGATCAAAAACAGGTTTTGGACAATGCGACCCAGACCATTATCAGTCAGGTTGACGCCATGAAAAATATGGTCGATGCATTTCGTGACTACGCCCGTGCTCCCGAAATAAATTTCGAAGAGTTCAACTTGAATGAATTGTTACAAGAGATCGTGTTGCTGTACAAACCGCGTGATCAAAGAATTGCTGTGCACGTTGATCTCCCCTCACAAGACATCACTCTAGAGGCGGACAAGGACCGTTTGCGCCAGATCATGCATAATTTATTCAGTAACTCCTACGATGCCTTGAATACCGAACTGGATAATCCCGAGCAACCACCGCAAGCTGGCAAGATCTGGTTATCCGCTCGATCGGTTACAAATGATGGTCACCAATACGTAAAGATAGAATTGGCTGACAGTGGAAGTGGTTTTAATGAAGAGACCATGGACGACCTGTTTGAGCCTTATGTCACCAACAAAACCAAAGGCACAGGATTGGGCCTGGCAATTGTACGCAAACTGATCGACGAGCATCACGGCGAGATCAAGCTGGCCAATCATTACCAGGATAAGAACATCAGCGGTGCGGTTGTCAGCATCATGTTGCCGGCCAATGAGGCGGCACGTTTGCAGCGCTTATCCAAGGGCAGCCATGCGCGTGAACAGATCGATTCCGTGAAAGTGACCAAAAAACAACAAAATATTGATACACTGGGGCGTTCAAATAACACCAACTAGGTGACCATTTACATGAGTGCTGAAATTCTTGTAGTTGATGACGAAAGCGATATTCGTAACCTGGTTCAGGAGATCCTGGAAGAAGAGGGTTATTCAGTAACGGCCGCAGCGAGCGCCAAAGAAGCTCGCCAAAAAGAATCCATGGGTTCACCGGATCTGGTGCTGCTGGATATCTGGATGCCCGAAGTGGATGGCATTACCTTACTCAAAGAGTGGTCACAAACCGGCAAACTGAAAATGCCGGTGGTCATGATGTCAGGCCATGGCACGGTCGAAACCGCGGTCGAAGCCACACGCCTGGGCGCATTTGATTTTATTGAAAAACCCTTGTCGATGGCAAAATTGTTAAGCGCTGTTGAAAAAGCCCTTAAGCAAACCAAAAAACCTGCCAAAAAGAATATTCACAGCCTGATTCCTCCGCTGATCGAACCCATCGGCAAAAGTGCCGTGATCAAAAAAGCTCGCGAAGATGCACGCAAGATTGCTGAACAACACGCCAGTGCCCTGATCCTGGGCGAATCGGGTACCGGCCGCGAAGCTTTTGCCCGTTATATCCACGCCCTATCCAAAGAAAAAACCGGCGCATTTGTAAATTTGGTCCCGTCAACAGTGTCTGATGATCATGCGGCGAGTGTATTGTTTGGTGAAGTGGTAGATTCTGAATTAAGACCGGGCTTATTACAGCAAGCTGATGACGGAGTGTTATTTATTAACGAACTGGAAGACATGTCTTCGAGTTTGCAACGCTTGTTGTACGGCGTTTTGGAAAAAGAACAATTCACACCGGTCAATTCCAGGCAGCCTGTGCATGCTAACTTTCGCTTGTTGAGTTCCTCGCGTCCCGGATTCGATCAAAAGACGGATGCCTTGACTTTCCGTACCGACTTGATGCAAATGATCAGCACCCTGCGCCTACAGATTCCACCCTTAAGGGAATATCTCGAGGATGTACCAAACCTGCTGCGTTACTATGTCGATGTCATGGTCGAGGAGCATGATCTGCCGTTTCGACGTTTTAGTATCGCGGCACAAAATCGATTAAGAAATTACGATTGGCCCGGGAATATGCGTCAGCTGAAAAATGTCATCCATCGCTTGTTGGTGATGGCTGATGGAAGCGAGATCATGCCTGCAGACGTGGATGCCGTGCTGGCGATCGAACCCGCATTGCACACTGGCATGATGAAAGAGGATTGGCTGTCTTTGCCAATACGTGAGGCACGAGAAGCCTTTGAGAAAGCCTACCTGGAACATCAGCTAAAATTGTGTGACGGTAAAGTCGGAAAACTCGCGACTGTTGTTGGAATGGAAAGGACTCACCTTTATCGTAAACTCAAAACCCTGGGAATCGAGTTTGGTCGCAGCAAAGAAAGCTGATCATTTTTCCAAACAGGTACAATCAAAAAAAAAACCCGTTGAAGTAAATTCAACGGGTTTTGCTCAAGATACATCTGGGAGGAGTCAATTGTGTTCAGCAATTGTGAGTGAGCATAAAAAAATAAGTGGTTATGTATTGTTAATGACCTAAAAAGATTTACCAATGGTCAGAACGACACGGCCGTCGCCTTCGGCCAAGTTATCAATGTCGGTATCGTGGTAGGTCAGGGCATAATCCAGACCAGCCAGACTGGCGCTGACACCTAAGGAATAGTCGGTGTAATCGCCCGCTGAATCCAGGTCGTAATTACCAATATGGGCGGCAAGTCCAACGCCGTTAGCCAGTTCGTATTCATAGCCCAGGTCGTAATAGGTCCATTTACTGTCACCGTCGTAAGAAATGGTTCCGCTAAAGCCACTATGGCTGAGGCCGGCATAAAACTCGTTAAAATCCACATCACCGGCACTATCAAAGTACAAGTATTGAATAAATCCAATATCAATGCCCAGACCATTATCCAGTTCAGTGGTCCAACCGGCGTAAATATCAAACTCCATGTTCTCGACATCGCCGAAATCCACATTGGACCCCCACACCCCGACATACCAGTTGTCCGTTGGGGCAAAGTCGAATCCTCCGGAAATTGCAGGATTTTCAAGGGTTTGTGACACTCCGCGCCATACGTAATCGGTGGAAATTGCCACATTGGCCGAGATTGGATCGTCGTCTGCCACCAGCGTTGTAGCGCTAATGAGCATACTCGATGCAAGCGTGGTTAATAAAACGAGTTTTGGTACTTTGGGTGCGATATTCATGAATTCTCCAGTTAGTTGTAAATATTTACCCTAACTGAAGCAACCAGTGTGCCAACTTTGGCAAATGCATTGAATGGCATTGAAATCAGTATCAAATAAACCAAAATGTGAATTATTAATCCGGTTAGATTCGAGAAGTGCTTGGATATAGTGCGTTGCACCAGACAAATGCCATCAACGGGTGCAGTTAATTGCCCATTCTCAGGGCAAGATCGAGAGATAGGAAAAATTGATTGAGGAATTACTTGGTGCGTATTACCAAAACATCGATCGCACCATTACGCAAACGATTTCGGGTGTCGTTCAGTATGGTCAGATCGGTGTAGGGTCCTATCCTGACCCGATACCAGTTGCGTTGATCAATACTGACTTTTTGGATCACAGATTCCAATCCCAATAATGCCAGTTCTGCTTTGCGCCGGTCGGCGTCAGCAAATTCCTGAAAGGAACCCGCTTGTAATACATACGATCCGCTTTTTTCAATTTTTCCCAGGGGCTCGCGATTCTTGTTCTTATCCACTTCCACTTCCAGAGCTTCTTGCGGAATAATTATCTCGTCTTTAGGCAAGCGCTCGTAAAAAGTGAAACGTGGATCTTTTTTTAATTCGAATTCTTTACTTTGTGCCGGTTCTTTTTCTTTAGTGCTGGTTTCACCTTGCTCCATGCGCGAGGTGTAAGGCGTTAGCTCGGGTTCATCGACTTCGGATTGCGGGGTGAAATAATTATCTTTTAACCACACCGCGCCCAAAGTTACCATAATGCCCAAAACAAACCATAACCAGGTGGGCAATTTGAAGCCGGAATGTTTTTTGCCCGTACTTTTTCGTGAGGTCTTTTTGCGCGTGGTTTTTTTACGCCCGGAAGTGCGCTTTGGTGCAGGAGAATTTTTGTAATCTCTGGCCATGGCTTACATTTTTTCCGGAGCGCTGATACCGATTATGGCAAAACCGTTTTGCAGTACCTGGCGGGTGGCCTGATACAAACACAAACGTGCATTGCGCAACTCCTCCTCTTCGACCAGTACTTTGTTGGCGTTGTAACAAGAATGAAAATCATTAGCCAGATCACGTAAGTATTGCACCAGTGTGTGTGGCGCACGGTTGCTCGCGCACGCGTCCAGCATCTCCGGGTATCGACTCAGACTTCTGGTCAATTGCATTTCTTGCGGGGCAGCTAGAAGTTTGAGATGTTGCTGTCCCAGTTCTTGCTCAAAAGTCATTCCTTGTTCTGCGAGTTGGGCGAAAACACTACAAATACGGGCATGCGCGTATTGTAAATAATAGACCGGATTTTCATTGTCACGTTTTTTGGCCAGTTCCAGGTCAAAATCCAGATGTTGTTCGTTGGAACGCGTAACGTAAAAAAGACGTGCCGCGTCATTACCCACTTCTTGGCGTAATTCGCGTAAGGTCACAAAGGATCCCGAGCGTGTGGACATCTGGATCTTTTGTTTACCACGATACAAATTTGCAAATTGCATCAAACGAACTTCCAGGGAATCAGCCGGTTCACCCATAGCTACCAATCCGGCACGTACCCTGGCTTGATAACCATGATGATCAGAACCGAGAATATCCAGCAAAAGATCATTTCCGCGTTGGCGCTTGCTTAAATGGTAGGCGATGTCTGAGGCAAAATAGGTTGTCACACCGTTTTCGCGCACTACCACCCGGTCTTTTTCGTCATCATATTGGGTTGCTTTGAACCACTTTGCGCCGTCTTTTTCATACACGGTACCATTGGCTTCGAGCTTGTCGAGGGCATCCTGAATAAGGCCTTCATCTACCAGCCGGCGCTCCGAAAACCATTCGTCATGAGAAACACCAAATTCGTGCAAGTCATTTTTAATATCGGCCAAAATGGATTCGAGTGCAGCATCCAGAATAATATTGAAAGCCTGGTCACCTATGAGTTTTTTGCAGCGTACGGCCAAGGCATCTATATATTCGTCTTTGTCGCCACCTTCGGGTTCGTCATCGGGCAGATTTTTAAATATTTTTTCAAAGGGTTTTACAAACCCGGTGCCATGTTGCTTTTTGAGCTTATTGGCGATCTCGACAATGTAATCCCCCTTGTATGCATTAGCGGGAAAAGGGAAAGCAACTTGATACAATTCCAGATAACGCAGCCAAACACTGACCGCAAGAATTTGCATTTGGCGACCGGCATCATTGACATAATATTCACGATGCACCGCATAGCCTGTCGCTTCCAGCAAATTTGAAACACTATCACCATAAGCGGCATGCCGACCGTGCCCGACGTGCAGTGGACCGGTGGGATTGGCCGAGACAAATTCGACTAACACACTTTGGTTATTTGCAGCCTGCTTGCCGTAGTCGGGGCCGTTGTGCAGGATGTTGAGTAATTCATTGTGATACACATGTGCTGCCAAACGTAGATTGATAAATCCCGGACCGGCAACCGTGAGTTCTTCGATCAAGTCGTTGTCGGGAAACGCTGCAATGATATGTTCAGCGATCTCGCGCGGATTCTTTCTAAGCATTTTGGTCAGACTCATGGCCATATTACTGGCAAAGTCACCAAATTTTGCGTCACGGGTTCGCTCGATATGCACATCTTTGCTACGCACTTCGGTGGCGAGATCAGAATCTTCCAGCGATGAGGAATACTTTTCTACAGCAGTTTTGATCAGTCCCTGAACTTGCTGGCGTAAATGTGGCGCGTTGCTTGGCATTGTGTATTTAGAATTTTGTTCGAATAACAGCGCGCATTTTAACTGATTCGCGCCTAATACATCGTGAAAAAGCCTGTCACTAGTAGAGTTCTACCGGATCCACATCCAGTGACCAGCGAATGTGCCGACTGAGTTTCATTTTGTGAATGATCTCCTGCGTGTGATGCAGCACCTGGTGTAATGACGCCCGTGTGGGTGACTGGAAAAGTAACTGGGTTCTAAAGTAGCCGGCACGCTTGGCCATGGGCGCGTAAGCCGGGCCCAGTAATTGCACTTGCTTGGAGAGTTTTTCATCCAAGACGGCCTCTAGATGTTTTTTTAACTCACGTAAAAAAACCATGGGTTCCTGAATCACCGCAGACTCCGCACGGATCAGGGCCAAATGCGAATAGGGCGGCCATTCAGCGCTTTCGCGTTGCTGCAAAATGTCTTGCGCGACCTCCATATAGGCATGCCCGGTTAATTGATTTAATAATGGATGGTCTGTAAACATGGTCTGGATCAGAACCAGTCCCGGTTTTTCCGCGCGCCCGGCGCGCCCGGACACTTGCACGATCTGTTGCGCCAGGCGTTCTGAAGCACGAAAGTCCGAACTGAACAGGCCACCGTCAGCGTCCAGTACCCCAACCAGAGTGACGTTGGGAAAATCGTGGCCTTTGGTCAGCATTTGTGTGCCGACCAGAATTTTTGCCCCACCGGAATGTACCGCTGCAAGCTGGCTACGCATTTGTTCTTTGCTGCGCGTGGTGTCGCGGTCAATGCGGATGACCGGTGTATCAGGAAAGCGTGTGCGCAGAAATTCTTCCACCCGCTCAGTCCCCTGACCAACCGGTTTGAGTTCATTCTTACAACTCGGACAATGTTTGGGTGCGACCTGATCTTTATTGCAATGATGACAACGCAAGCGATTTTTTGCCTGATGATAGGTCATGTTGACTTCGCAGCGATTACACACGCCGCTCCACATACATTCCGGGCACAGCAAGACTGGTGAAAAGCCACGACGATTCAGAAACACCAAAACCTGTTCGTCCCGGGCCAGTACTTTTTCCATATTGGCGATCAAGGGATAACTCAGGCCTTGTTGCCCGGGCTCTTTTTTCATGTCGATCAAATGCACCACCGGCATGGGTCGGTCATCCGGACGCTGCAGAAGTTGTAAATGCTGATAGTGACCTTGTTGCGCTTGATACAGACTTTCAATGCCGGGCGTGGCCGATCCCAGAATGATGGTGATGTTCTCATTCTTTGCCCGCACCAAAGCAAGATCGCGTGCCGAATAACGAAAACCATCCTGTTGTTTAAAAGAACTGTCGTGTTCTTCGTCCACAATGATCAGGCCGGGATCTTGCATGGGCGTGAACAAGGCAGAACGGGTACCCAGTATGACTTTGGCGGTGCCATCTTGTGCCGCCATCCAGGCCAGACAGCGCGCGCGATCATTGATGCCGGAGTGCAAAACAGCCAGTGGGGTTTGTAAGCGTTGTTCAAAGCGTTCAATAAATTGCGGGGTCAGTGCAATTTCAGGCACCAGACATAAAACCTGTTTGCCTTGGCGTAAGCAATGTTCGGCGGCAGCCAGATAACATTCAGTTTTGCCGCTTCCGGTTACCCCTTGCAATAAGAACGGGGCGAAGGCTTTTTTTGCCAGTGCAACGTCAATGGCCGCAACCGCAGTTTTTTGTTCATCACTTAACTGTGGTGCCACGTCGTGCATGGGTAACTGAATCAGTAACTCACTTAATTCACTGTAGGCCAGTTGTTTTTTTTCCAGCGCACGCATGCTGTTGCGCCACTTGGGAACATCCTTATTCAGATCGGCGCTGCTCAGTCCTTCCGGGTGATGCGCCAAATGATCGAGTAGGGCGGCTTGTACCGGTGCGCGTTTTTTGAGTTTGGCAAAGCGTTCGGCTTCGTGTTGAATATGCCCTTTCTCGGTCAGGCGCCAAACCTGTTCTTGAAGTTTTTCAGGTAACTCGATCTTTTTGCGCAGCCAAACCGGTAACGCGGCTTCAAATACCGCACCCGGCGGATAGTGATAATACTGTGCCGACCATTTCAATAATTCAACCAGTTTGGGTGACAACAAAGGCTCGTCGTCGAGGATGGCAAGCGCGTGTTTGAGTTTGGCGTCGTCTATCTCGCTTTCGGTCTTGATGGCCGTAATAATGCCGATCAATTTGCGCGCACCGGCCTTGGAATGCGAACTGGCTCGACCAAAAGGAACCTGGATGCGTTGCCCGACTTTCGGGATCTCGGAGTCGTTCCCGACAAACTTGTAATCGAAGTATTGGGTGAGCGGCACCGGGAGGGCAATTTCCAGAATACAATTATTCATAGGATCGAAATACCCGGCCTGGATTGCAAAAGGTCTGTTCAGTAATTGCCCATTGGTCAGCGTCGGTTTTGGCAATGTTGCTGCGATTGGCAGGATATCCACAATTTCTGTGGATAAGTCTGTGGGCAAGTCCACACTTTGGGGGGTTCCGACCGACAATACCCGCTGCTTGAAACAGATTGTTCATTTATTCAACTTTTCAAAATTATTCTTATAAAACAATTACTTATGTGAAAAAATATGCTTTATTAATCATCCTACTTAAAGTGGATTATTAACTTATACGGCGTTGCCACCATTCTGTGGATGAAATGACTCTAGCTACTAATTGAGCAAGAACAAATCAGCAAAATTCAAGCACGGATATTTCGTTCAGATTATGCCCACTTAGCCAGCATATTGTGAAATTTTCATCCCGTGATCACAGTTTTCACCAATATGACCCCACCCAGTGGAGCAGTTTTTGATCGGAGTAAACACAGCTTGGTGGATTAGGTTTTTCTGATTCACCGGATGAAATTATGCTCCAAAAACCTGGACCGAGTCTGCGACATCTCGCTTGTGTCGGGTATTAATTTGCATTCTGGCCCTAAATCTGGAATAAAGACATATAGGATCTGGTCGCACAAGCATAAAAGAATTCACTCTGGCTGTCTTGTGCCTGGCCTTTGAAAGACTATAGGGAAAATTGAGTTATGCCCACGCGAAAAAAATCAATTGTACAAACGCCCGACCGCGGCCAGCAACATCTTGACAAGCTTTTGTCATTGCAGGTTTTACGCACGGACATTTCCGGCATGCCGCTGGAATGGATCAATTACCGTGAAGCCGCCCGCCTGCACCACCTTGACCAGATCGCATATACCCTGGGAACCGTGCTGTACGAATTGCACGGCGGCATCAACGCACTCAGTGGCTTGCAAAGTTGTATGCAGGTGCAATCCATTATCGCCACCCAGGGCAACACCCATGTGCTGAACAAGGTTCGCGAAAAATACACACCGCCCTTGAATAATCGCACATTATTTAAACGCGATGCGTATATTTGTTTGTATTGCGGTAAGCGTTTCTTGTCCGCCCAACTCTCGCGTGATCACATCAAGCCAATCTCGCAAGGTGGTCTGGATATCTGGAATAACGTGGTTACGGCCTGCAGGCGTTGCAATAATCACAAGGCCGGCAATACGCCGGAACAGGCCGGCATGCAATTGCTCGCTATCCCGTTCACACCCAATCACGCTGAATATATTTATCTCAAAGGTCGCCGCATCCTCGCCGACCAAATGGAGTTCTTGCAGGCGCATTTTCCAAGAACGAGTCCACTGCGTGAACGCAAGGCGTTTGAGTTGAATTGATTCAGAAGAATCTCCCTGTTTACAATTAACAAATACTAGTGTGCGATAAATTACGCTAAACTGCAGCCATGATCTATCTAGTCGATGCCAGCGTATTTGTGTTTCGCGCCTATTACACCATCCCGCCCGATATGCAGGCGCCAGACGGCACGCCGATCAACGCCTTGTACGGTTTTTGCCGGTTTCTGGGCGATATTCTCGAACGCCAAAAGCCCGAATACATTGCGGTGGCTTTTGATGAAAGCCTGTCAACATCTTTCCGTAACGAGCTTTACCCCGAGTACAAAGCCAACCGCGATCCGGCGCCCGAAGACCTGAAAATGCAGTTTGCCCTGTGTCGCCAGGCGGCCGCCTTGATGGGCACCTCGGTGTTTTCCAGTCCGCGTTATGAAGCCGATGACATTATCGGCAAACTGTCGGTGTTTATGCGTGATCTGGGTAAAGCGTCTACCATTGTGAGTCGCGATAAAGACCTGACCCAACTGATTCAGCCCGGGGACAAATTCTGGGATCTGAAAAAACCTCCAATCGAATATTCCGAGATCAAAGAATACTTTGGCGTGCATCCCGAGGCCATCGCAGACTTCCTCGCGCTCACTGGTGATGCGGTGGATAATATTCCGGGTATTCCCGGGGTGGGCAAAAAAACCGCCGCCGCCTTACTGGAGAATTTTACCTGTCTGGATGATATCTATGCCAACATCCCGACGGTTTCAACCATCAAAGTACGTGGAGCAAAAACCCTGGGAGCTAAATTACTGGAACATAAGGATCTGGTTTACCGATCACGCGAATTAACCCAGATCGCAACTGAAATGCCGCTGGATGTGTGTGAGAATGAGTTGCGTTGGCAAGGACCTAAATTTGAAAAACTCAACAGCTTTTTTGACGATCTGGGCATTGGTCAAAGTTTGCGTAATCAACTAAAACGACTTGAGGCTCAACAATAATGCTTAAAGCGGGGCACAACATGATCCAGAAGAGTCTTTTAATCGGCTTAATACTGCTTGCCAGCGTATTAATGGCATGTGCACAAAAAGCCGATCTGACTGACCCGGAATATGTAGCCGAAGCTTTTTGGTCTGCAATTCAGGAAGGCAATGCCGTGCAGGCCATAACCTTTATTCATCCGGATGCGCGTGAGCAATTAGGCAAACAACTCAAAACCGACATGCGCAATGAACTGGTCCCCGAATTGCCTGAGGAGCTGGTCTTTGAGATGTTTGTGAAAGGCGATGTGGCCGTTGCAAAAATTCGCAACAGCAAGGGTGTGGCTTGCGATCTGGTTAAAGATCAGGGTCGCTGGTGGGTGCGATAGAGATTACGCTTCCCGTCTAATCCAGATCGGCATACCGTCGGGTGTGCGAAATTGATATTCACTGCCCAGGACCAGATCGTCTTCCCCGACTTTCAGGGTGATCCCAAAACGTGCAAATTGCGCGAACAGGGATTCGGGTTGAGGATGTTCAAATAACAAGCCGCATTGGTCGCTGGCGTTTTTTTCCAGCAGCAACATATTCAGACGATTAGATGAGACCATCAAACATTGTTCTTCTTCAATCGGCATCACCAGTAAACCCACGTCGTTCCAGAATTTTTCAGCTTTGTGCAAATTGGCGGTCAGCAAAACCACACCGCGAAAATAACCGAGTAATGAATCTTTACGCTGATGTCCGGATGGCGGAGAAAAACTGCGTGCCGCCATAATGTGTAAGGGGATATTGTCGATGCCTTTGAGCGAGGCATGTTGAAAACGGTCTTCATCGGTTTCTGCGTGCAGCACTGAGAAATCACTGTCTTGCAAACCGTTTAAAAGTGGGGCGACGTGCTCGTGCACAAAACTCAGGCGAGGATGCTCGCCGGTGACCTGGTAATGATTGGCATCGTGCAGGCCGATAAAACAACGACCATCACTGATCACGCCATAAGGATAATTCCAGATGTCGTTGGTGTGTATCGAGGTAAAGCCCAATTGTTGAAAAAAGGTCAGGGAGTTGAGGACATTTGCGGCAGGCACACTAAGCTCCAGAAACCGAAGTTTGCTGAGCGGGTTACTTTCTGTCAGTTCAAGTGCAGCGTGCATGCTTAATAATAGTATTATTGTCCAGCGCTATACCGGTGTTTAAGGCCAGATTGCTCATTAATTGAGCGTGTTGCTCACTGGCATTTAATGCAGGTATATAACGCAAACTCCTTCCACCTTTTTCATAATACAGCTCCGCATTCTGGATAGCGATCTCTTCGAGGGTTTCTAGACAGTCGGCGGCAAAGCCTGGACAAACGGTATCTATTTCTGCAGTGCCATTTTGGGCCAGTTTTTCCAGCGTAACATCGGTATAGGGTTGCAACCATTTTGCGGCGCCAAAACGGGATTGAAAGGTCATAAGATAGTCATCGTCTTGCAGGCCAAGCTGCTCTACTAATAACTCGGTGGTTCGATTGCATTGCTCTTGATAGGGGTCGCCTTTTTTTACATAACTTTCAGGCAAGCCGTGATAGGAAAGCAAAAGTTTTGCATGCGAACCATGTTCCGCGCGATACGCACTGATCGAATCCGCCAGGGCCGTAATGTAATCGGGATGTTGGTAATACGGCGGGATCTGTTTTAGCGCAGGCAGATCAAAACCCTGATCGACAAGTTTCTGGATGTCGGCATACACCGATTTTGTGGTCGCGGTTGAATACTGGGGGTACATGGGCAAGATTGAAATTTCTTCAACGCCGGCGGCTTTGAGTTTTTGTAAACCATTACGAATACACGGGCACCCGTAACTCATACCGACCGCGACATGCCAATCGTCTTCGCTTTGATGATTCAAGAATAACTCGGTCTTGTGTGCGAGATCATAGGCATGCACTAACAATGGCGAGCCCCGGTCTGTCCAGATCTTTGCATAGGCTTCAGCACTTTTGGCCGGACGGGTTTTTAATACGATGCCATTGAGAATGGGCTGCCATAGAAATTTTGGCAAACTCACCACATTGGGGTCAGAAAGAAACTGTTTAAGGTAAATTTTGACCGCTTGTTTAGTCGGTGCTGCGGGTGTTCCGAGGTTTATGAGTAAAAGGCCTTTTTTCATATTGCTATAATAATCGAAATCATTAATAGGATGACTTGTTTATACTCAAATGTAGCTGTTATGCAGGAATTTTTAATAAAAAATGAACAGATCGGCCTAAGTGCAATTTCAGAATCCGACAGGCCGCGATTTTTTTATTTGCAACAGGATGTTGAGATCAACAAATATATTCGAGTTCCACAAGCGGATCCGGAAGTCGAGAAATTTTTTCAGGCCTTGATCAGGCCATGGTCTGAAGAGGAAAATGCCTGGCACGGTTTTGGGGTGCGACGGTTGGACGATGATGACTTAATGGGTCTGGCATTTTATCGATATAAAAATAAACTCGCCGAAGTGCTTGAAATTGGCTGGAAAATGCATCCGGATGTTTGGGGCAAAGGCCTCGCTACCCATGCAGCCACCTTATTAATGCGTCATCTGTCGTCTAAATACCCCGTGCATAAGTATGTTGCTTATTGCGACGCTGGAAATGCCGCGTCGGAACGCATTATGCAAAAACTCGGCATGCAAAAAGAAGGACACTTTAAATCCGACTTCAAGATCGGTGATGAGTGGCGCGATGATGTGGCTTACGGACTGGTACTGGATTGAATTTATTTAAACCGGTTATTCCGTGTAATCGATTTCCCTTGTTATGAACTATCCATGGCCATTTGTTTATTTCTCGCTTCTGCTTCTTTCCAATCTTTGGGTAAGGTCTTGGCTGCCCAAAAGAAGGCAATAATCGAAATAATATACGGGACCACAAGGGTGGTGATCGCCAGGCGCAATGCGTGCACTTCACCGTGTTGTGCCGTGAGCATTTCACTGGCGTAGCCAACATAGGTTGGTCCGCCACCCAGGGCGATCAAGTTCAGGATCAAAAAGAACAAAGCCGTAGACATCGCCCGCATGTTAATTGGCGCGAGAGTTTGCGCAGCGGCAAAGCTTGGCCCCAGGTAGAAGCCTGCAGCAATTAAATAAATGGTAATAAACAAAAGATGTAAATTGATGCTTTCTACCCAGAAGGCAGCAATCAATGCCGGCACGCCGATAAACAAAACGGCTCCGGGCATCCAGCCGTAAGCGCTGATATTTTTATGCGCCAGTTTTTCCGTGATCAATGCACCGTAGTAAGTGCCAGCACCGTAGCCGATCAAATGGATCAAGCCATACATCAGCATCAACCAGCCAAACTTACCTTCCTCGGCGCCTGGCATGTATTCAGGCATGTAGCGAACAATGTAGTCAATGCCCCAGTTAGCCACGGCGTAACCACCAAAGCTCACCCAGGCGATTCCCATACACATGGCCCACCAACTGGGAATCTTGGTCAGGGTCGCAATGGATTCCCCGATGCCAACGGGTTTGAGTTGGATGTTCTTGCCTTCCAGTTGCCCGCGTTTGGGTTCTTTCACCACCAGCACCAGCACAAACGCCAAAACGATTCCCGCTACACCTAAACAGATCAGGGTGCCGCGCCAGCCCAGGCTTTCCACCAACATGCCGGCCAAAATGTACGAAAAGGCAATGCCCACCGGAATACCCAGTGAATACACACCCAAGGCAGAAGCGCGTTGCTCTTTGGGGTAAAGGTCAGAGATGATGGAATGGGAAGGAGGGGAGCCGCCGGCCTCGCCGATGCCCACCCCGGTACGAGCCGCCAACATCATCAAGAAATTACCAGCCATGCCCGTGAGGGCGGTAAAACCACTCCATAAGGTCAGGGATACGGTGACAATTTTTACCCGCGAGTAGCGATCAGCCAGCCACGCGATCGGAATGCCTACCGTGGTGTATAACAAGGCAAAGCCGAAGCCTTTTAACAAGCCAAGTTGACCGTCACTGAACCCGAGTTCCGCTTTTATTGATGGCGATAAAATGCCGATGATCTGACGGTCGATGAAGTTCATCACATAGACCAGGGTCAATAGCCACAAGACTAAAGTCCGATAATTCTTGCTTTCACTCATTTGGGGTGCGGACATACGAAACCTGATTATTTTTTTTCAGTATATTGGTTTCGGCGGTGTTGCTGCAATTTTTATTAGAAAAAGCGAGTCAGATTTATCCCGAAGTAATCGTCATTGCGAACCGAATACAGTATATCCCGAGTATCGTCCACACTGAACAGGCGCACTTCCAGACTGACGCGCATGTCTTGCCCGATGCGACTGGACCCTTCAATACTTAAGAATCTGGATTGATTATCCATATCAAAGGCGAGTCCGGCGAGCAGGTCGGTATTGTTCTCATCATTAAAGGCAAATCGTCCGCCCAGAAATACGTCGTTCTGAAAAGCCGAACTGGCATACTCCTTGCGGTCATCAAACAGGTATTCCCCGATCAAACCAAGATCGACCCCCTTTTGTCCGAGGTCGTAAAAACTGTATTCAAAGCCGCCGGCAAAAGCAAAATAACGATCGCTGTGTTCGGCATCGCGTGTGATGGCCTCCAGTTTCCAGAGCCAGTTTTCCAGGGTTGCCTGCAGATCAATACTGCTTTGTTCGATCTGGTCGTAGAACGGCGTTAAGGATGCACCGCTGAGGTCAAAAGTCGGCACCAGGTCGGGTTCACGACTGGTTCCGGAAAAATGCGCAATACCAATATCCCAATCACCAAAGACTTGTGAATATCGCAATGCCACATCCACATGCTTTTTTTCAGCGCCGGATGCGTACAGGGCCTTGTCGAGATTAATTGTTAAAGGAAAGCCGGGACGTCCTTCCTGACCTGCGAAGGTGCGCTCGCGAAAATACGGCAGCACAAAAACATCCAGCACCCCCCAGTCTTTATCCAGAGTCAGATTGACCATCGGCTGACCGAGTTTGTCTTCGCCGTCGAGATTTTCAACGCCATCGGTCTGGTTAATAATATCCACCAGATGCACAGATTCGGTCACGCCCCAAAAAACCTTGTTTAATCCAAGGGTCAGATCCATGTCTAACTGGCTAAAGGTTTTTCGCCAATAAAACTCTCGCAGGTCCACGTGACTGCGTTCACTGTCCTGGCTGTCCCAACGCATGAACGGTTTGATCAATAAGCGTTGATTGTCGTCGTCCCAATCGTAATAAAACTCGCTTTCCAGGCTTACGGAAAAGTTTTCATTCGCCTGCAAGGGATTGAGTGGTTCATGCAGGAATGAACGAATTTCGGCGCTAAGTTCTGTGTCCCATTCAATGGCCTGTAGCGAGGTCGAGAAGCTCGATATCAAAACGCACAACAGCATAGCCCGGACACGCAGCTTTGCAGATAAGATAGAAAATACGAATGCATTCATTAGGTTTTCCCAGGCAGGCGACATCCGGGTTAAGATTTATTGAACCGGTGTATTGATAAATGCTTGCACAGCAATGAGGGTGTATTTATTTTGCCTTCTTTAAACTGGTCTTGGTGAAGTCTTTTTCTTCAAAACCGTTGGCAAACTGATAGTCCTTGAATAAAAGCGTGGTGCTTTTTCCGGTTATATGATTTTGCATGTCCATGCGGCCAGGGCGCCAGTATTTGTCCAGGTAAAGTTTATATTCACTGGCGTTCAGGGTTTTAAGTAAAGCGGATTTACGGTCATAAAATTCCACTCGGTGCATGCGATAGGTTTCCTGGTCGATCCAGGTGATCTGTTTGGTGTATCCGGATTTTCTGTCCACGGGTTTTCTTTCGATGACAAAATAATCGCGACCATCGATGTTTTCGTCGCGTATGAATCTATAGGTGTATTTTTCCACTTCCTGTGAGCCCATGTCTTCATAAGCAAATTCGCTGCTCATGAAAGCGCCGGACTTGTTGCTGGAGGAAATGCGTTTTACGCGCTTGAGGTCGGGTAAGAATAACCATTGATCGTCAGACTCGACTTTGTGTGAATGCGTGAGCATTGCGGTGCCTTTTACATCGGCCGGATCATCAAAAATAATAATTCCGCGATCGCCATCGCCGACTATCTCGATACTACGGCTGCGCATTTCACGCGTGCGTTCCTGGCCTTTTTTCTTGCGCAAGATCATTTGCATGGTTGAGGATGAGTCGCCCCAGCCTTTATCGATCTCGTAGGCTTTTGTGGCAATCGCCAGGCCTTTTTGCTCGGCGGAAAGTTCCTGTGCAGATAATGGCTCTGCGGCCAGAATTGGTGAGGAGAATTGCCCTGCGAAAAAGATCAAGGCAAGTGCAGTGGTAAAAGTATGGGTAAGTTTCATGAATCAAGCTCCTTGTACAGATGATTCGAGTGGAATATTTGTTTCGAGTTCAGTTTTGCCGGCGCCACGAGGTTTGTTGTCCAGTTTGATCAGTAAGGGCGGGAGTAAAAGGAAGTCCACAACCAGGGCAAGACCGATGGCCAGGGCTGTCAGGCGTGCGAGTGAGGCATTTAAATTAAAGTCGGATTGCGCCAGAATGCCAAACCCGAACATCAATATGAGGGTTGTGACCAACAGGGCAGTGCCCACCGAAGAAAAGGCAAACCGCACCGCGGCATTGGCATCCAGACCTTTTTCACGCCGTGCGCGTAAGTACTTACTCAAGAAATGCACGGTATCATCAACCACGATCCCCAGCACCATGCAGGTCACGATCGATGAAGCCATGTTGACCTGTCCGACCAGCAAGCCCCATAAGCCAAAGGCCAAACCGGCTGGTAACAAGTTGGGCAATAAACTGATCAGCCCCATTTTTACACTGCGTAAGGCAATGATCAAAAGCCCTGAAATGAGTACCAGACCGAGCAAGGTGCCGCGTAACATGCCTTTGATATTGCGTTCGGATAAATACGAGAACATCACAGAGCCGCCAGTGGCACTGGCACTGAGTTCGGGTGCATTTTCTTTGATCCAGTCTTCACCGGCCAAGGCCAGGGCGCGAATCTCATTGGTCGACAATTGCCCGAGTGAAACCACAAACTGGCTTTGTGACTTGTCAATGTCCATGCGATTGTTAATGTCCAGTCCCAGGGGTAAAGACATCTCATACAGTAATAAATATTGTGCCGCGAGTTTGCGACTTTCGGGAATGCGTTGATAGGCCGGGTCATCACCGTGCATGTTTTTATTTAAACGCGCAAAGGTTTCGCTCATGCTATCCACATGACGCACCCCGGGTTGTTGTTCAAACCATTCTTTAAATTCGGCCAGCTTGTGTAAATACTCCGGTTCCGCAACACCGCCGACCTCATTCGACTTGACCGAGTAGGCGATCTGGTACATGCCAGCCAGGCGTTCCATTGCAAAGGTGGTGTCTTGCCTGAAGTCGGTGTCAGTGGAAAAATACTTGACCCATTCGTCATTCAGTTCATTGCGAGGAATAAAGGTCAAGGTCACAATGCTTAAAACGATACCGATAAACAATAAGGCACTGTGGCGAGTAACCACAAAGTCCGCCAGGCGATCCATAAAGGTATTCAAAAAATTATCCTGACGCATTTTAGCTTTCAATGGCAAGTAGGAGATCATCGCCGGCAAGAATGTAACTGACAGAATGAATGCCATAATGACGCCCAAAGCGACGATATTGCCAAGGTGACGGAAAGGCGGTGAATCCGAGAAATTCATCATCATGAAACCAATCGCGGTGGTCACACTGGTGAGCATGATGGGCAAGAAATTCACCCGTACCGACTCAATGATCGCGGCACGTTTTTGCATTCCGTTGCCTAGCCCTTGCAACAGGGTCACGAGCAAATGCACACAGTCGGCAACCGCCAGGGTCATGATCATCAAGGGCGCGACCGCCGAGGCCGAAGTCACTTTCAGACCCAGCCATAAAGGCACGCCAAACCCGATGGCCACTGAGAACAAGATAACGAATAAACTGACGCCGGTTGCAACCAGACTGCGTAAAAGCAGTGCCAACATCAGTAATATGCCCAGGAACATCAAAGGGCCAAGTCCGGTATTGTCGCCTTCGGAAGCTTCAAAAAACGCGCCATCCATAGCCACAAAACCCGAGAGTCTGATATTCAGGAAGGGGTAGTCCTTTTCCATCGCGTCACGCAAGGCGACACCTTCGTAATAGGCTTCCAGGGTCGCTTGCACACTCTCGTCCGGAACCTGATAGGTCACACTGACGCCGGTGACGTCGGCGGCTTGCGAAATGATGCGATTGATCAAGGCCGGTTCGTTCAGGGCGATGTGTTCTTTTTCGGCCAACTCTTCCGGGCTCAAGTCGCTGGCGTAGGAGACAAGATCCTCCACGATCAGATCATCGTCTTCGGCGTAGGTGTGCTGAAAATTGGTGATGGAGTCGATTCGGGAACTGTATTTAAGAGTCCAGGCCCGCTCGGTCAGGTCCTCGATCGCGGCTAATACTTCTGAGTCAAAGACCTTGCCACCCGCAGGCTCAATAATGAACAGCAATACATCGTTTTTCTCATAGGTGTCTTCGAGTTCATCAAAGGCCAGCAATTGCGGATTGTCTTCGCCAAAAAACATCCGAAAATCGGTGTACATTTGATAGTTTTTGAAGCCAATGGTCGAGACCGCAACAATGATCAGAGTTGCGAGTATTACCCAAATACGATGGTCCAGTACCCGGTTGGCAAATTGCATGACTCGCGCATCCAGTTTTCCGTATGCCAGACTGTTGTTTTTGTTGTCCATGAGAATTATCCCTGTTGTTTACTGCGCAAATTATTTAAGTAACGCCTGGTTTCATTAACACAATTTTTGTATTCGTTGATGTCATGCGTGGCCTTGCCAACGCTTGCAGCACCGTCGTGACAGGCAATTAAAAAAGAAGCGACCGCATTGGGATTCACTTCTTTAATGATCAGTCCTTGTAGTTGACCGCGTAGAATGGCCTCACTCAGTTGTTTGCGCCACTCGTCCTGAAAAGTTTTAAAGCGTGCATGAAAACCGTGGTCCACGCTCGACATTTCCTGGATCAAATTACAGATCGGGCAACCCAACTGGATCGCTTCAAAGGTCATGTCGCGAATTAATTCCTGCCCAATGTCGAGGAGTACATCCACAGGATTGTTTACCGGGTTTTGCAAGCGAGCCCAGCGTTCCTGTGATTGCGGCACAATGATTTCGTCAAACACGGCATACCCGAGGGCTTGTTTATTCGGAAAGTGATGATACAAAGCGCCTTTGGTGACCCCGGTCTTTTTTAGAATATTTCCCAGCGAGGCTGAGCGAAAGCCTTGTTGATGGATTTCCAAAAAGGCGGCTTCAAGAATTTGCTGGCGCGTTTGGTCGGCTTTGAGTTTTTGTGCGCTGGGCATGATCGGAGTAATTGATTGTGTGGAAACCGAATCATACATACCGACTGGTATGTATGTCAATTACCAAGACGCTATGCGGCATAAAAAAACCGCCGACTCACAGAGACGGCGGCTGTAACTAACTGTTTTTATGGTTTATTTACTTGGTATTGCTCGAAAGCAGTTCTTCCAGTGTGGGAGCCTCATGATCATCACCAATTTGACCATTCTTGAGTCGATGGATGTAATTCTTGTAGGCTTTCATGGCCTGATATCCAAAGATCAGCGTGATCGGAATGTTGATCCACAGCATCACCCCGGTCCCCAGACTACTGAAGTTGTCGAGTTGTGAGGTGGTCTGGATCAAGTTGGTTGTGGCCAGAATGATCAAAGCACAATAAACCAGTTTATAGGGTGTAACCGATTTTTCACCCAGCAAATAGATCATGCCTTGCTCACCGTAGTAACTCCAGGAGATCATGGTCGAGATCGCAAACAGCCAGGACGCTAAAGTGACCAGCCATTTACCCATACCGGGGGTGACCGAATCAAAAGCTTTGGCGGTGAGTGTGGCCCCAACCAGGTTTTTGTAAACCTCTCCGTCTTTCACTTTGGGTTGCGAATCACTCGAGACACTGCTCCACGCAACTTTCAAGCGGCCTTCTTTTTCCACAACATTACCGGCAAGTTGGTGCAGGTTGTTGCCGGTGGCCATATTCTCTTTACCTTCCAGATACAAATACACCGTGCTACCCGCATTTAAAGTGTCACTCTCGTTTTTAAGCTTCGGAAGGTCGGTGTCTTCAATGGTCCACAAACCAAGCTCGGCACCCGGTACAACTTGTGGGACTGACGGGAAGTTAGCTTCGGCCGGACGATTCCAGATACCGGTCGATAAAATGATCAAAGCGGTGAAAGTACAAACCACAATGGTATCAATGAAAGGTTCCATACCCGCCACAATGCCTTCGCGCACCGGTTCTTTGGTACGTGCGGCGGAGTGAGCAATTGGCGAAGAACCTTGCCCGGCTTCGTTGGAGAATAAGGCGCGTTTCATGCCCAAAGCAAAAGCGGTTGCTACCGTTCCACCAATAAAGGCACCGGCGGCTTCATGTGGATTAAAGGCGGAATGCACAATGAGCTTGAACATTGGAATGATGTCGCCAGCGTTACTGATCAATACAACGCTACCGGCAAGAATGTACAAGACCACCATGAATGGAACCAGGCGACCGGCCACTGAACCGATACGTTTAATACCGCCAATGATCACCGCCGCCACAATCACGGCCAATATAATTCCGGTGGCCATTTTTGGAATTCCAAAATATTCTTGTGAGAGATCGGCCACGTTCCAAGCCTGGAACATGTTGCCGCCGGTCACGGCCGAGGTCAGCAAGGTGATACAGAAAACCCCACCCAGGAATTTCCCTAAACTTGCCCACTTAGGATTGAGATTGGCCAGACCTTTGCTGACCACATACATGGGTCCGCCTCGCGGTTCACCCGGTCGACTGGTGTCACGGTAAAGCATGGATAAGGTCACGGTGGTGAGTTTGATCGCCATGCCCAAGAGACCAACCAACCACATCCAGAATACGGCCCCCGGACCACCGAGTGCGATAGCCAGCGCGACCCCGCCAATGTTACCCAAACCAACCGTAGCCGATAAGGCGGCGGACAAGGCCTGGAAATGACTGATCGCTCCGGGATCATTCTTATCGTCGTATTTGCCACGCAAAACAGCCGTTCCGTGGGTAAGTGCGCGATATTGGGAAAACACTGACCAAATTGTGAACAGAATCCCCGTACCAACAATGGTGAAAAGCACATACTTGTGCCATAAGATATTGTTGATGTTCGTGATGATCTCGGTAAAGGCTTGCATGTAAGCTCCTCGCTTATAATATTTTTTATTACTTAACTACTAATAATGGCTGACTCAGCCGCAATGTGCAAGACTTAAACAGCCAGGACAGGAAAATATATGCTTAAGTTCATCAAATTCACGCTGCTCTTGTTGGTCGGCCTCTATCTGCTGATCTGCGGGTATATGTTTACTCAACAAAAGAACATGCTGTTCATTCCCGTTCCGGAAGACCCGGCCTACACCGCACAATTCAAGCATTCCAGATTTGACATCGACATTGATGGGTTTAAGTTACACGGCTGGATGCAACACAGTATTGGCACGCAGGAAAAGCCCTTTGTTATTTACTACGGGGGAAATGCCGAAGAGGTGTCGCATCACCAAACGTGGTTTGCTGCCCACGGGATAAGCGACTATTTGCTCATGAATTACCGCGGCTATGGCAAGAGCTCGGGCGCACCCAGTGAAGCCGCACTCAAAAGCGATGCACTGGCCATTTTTGATCACGTTGTCAATACGCTCGGAGTTAGTCCTCAGCGTGTTGTGTTAATGGGTCGCAGTCTGGGCAGCGGAATCGCGAGTTATGTGGCGAGTGAACGCGAGGTGGCAAAAGTGGTTCTGATCACTCCCTATGACAGCATCGCCAGTGTTGCCCAGGGCTATTATCCCTGGTTGCCAGTGTCCCTGATAATGACCGAGCGCTTCGACTCCCTGACCCTGGCACCGAATATCGATGAACCGGTCTTGTGTCTGATCGCCGAGACCGATCGCATTGTGCCGACTCAACACGCGCGCCGCTTATGTTCGGCCTGGAAAGGTCCCGACCAGCAAGTCGTTATTCCGGCCAGTGATCACATCAACATTGTGTCCAAGCCAGAATTCAAACATCGGGTAAAAACGTTTTTAAATTAACTTTTTAGATTAACTTGGTTCTATGTTTAACCATTCACGCATCAGGTTCTTGATCTGTGTTTGATAACTTAAGCCGTTTAATGCGCATTGTTGCTTGAACGCGTTCAATAAGGACGGTTCGACTTTCAGACTGATCAATTTGCTTCCAGTATTGCCGTCACGCCCATGCCGCCGCCGGTGCAGATCGAGATGAGGGCACGACCCGAGCCGCGTGCTTGCAATTGTTTGGCGGCAATGCCCAGAATGCGGGTACCGGTGGCGCCAAACGGATGTCCTTGTGCCAGACTACTGCCTTTGGGATTGAGTTTGCTGCGATCGATGGAGCCTAATGCTGTGTCGCGACCCAAGCGTTCACGACAGAATTCGTCGGATTCCCAGGCGGCCAGTGTGCACAGAACTTGTGCGGCAAACGCCTCGTGGATCTCAAACAAGTCAAAATCTTCAAAGGTCAGGTCTGCTTTATCCAGCATGCGAGAAACGGCATAGGCCGGAGCCATGAGCAAACCTTCACCTCCCAGAAAATCCACGGCGGCCACTTCGCAATGCGACAGGTAGGCCATGACCGGCAAGTTGTGTTCGCGCGCCCAACTTTCGGTGGCCAGCAATGCACAGGAGGCACCATCGGTTAGGGGCGTGCTGTTGCCTGCGGTCAAGGTGCCATTACCGGATTTGCGATCAAAGGCCGGTTTGAGTTTGGCGAGTTTTTCCATGCTGCTGTCGGCCCGCATGTTGTTGTCTTTTTCTAGTCCCAGATAGGGCGTAACCAGGTCTTGATAAAATCCTTCGGCGTAGGCGGCGGCTGTTTTTAAATGACTGTCCAGAGCCAACTGATCCTGGGCTTCACGACTAATGCCCCATTCTTTGGCCATGACCTCACAGCTTTCACCCATCGACAGGCCGGTGCGAGGTTCGGTCACGCCGGGAAACTCGGGTTTAAAATGGCGCGGGCGAATACCTAATGCGGTTTTGAGTTTGCCTTTCCAGTCGCGTTGTCGATTAAGGCGCAATAATAATTGTTGATAGTCGCGTGCATACACAATAGGCGCATCACTGACCGTGTCGCAACCACCGGCAATACCGGCGTTGATCTGACCGAGGGCTATTTTATTCGCGATCTGGATCGCGGCGGATAAACCGGTGCCACAAGCGCGCTGGATATCAAAGGCCGGAGTTTCGCGTGACAGACCACTGCCCAAAACCGATTCGCGCGCCAGATTCCAGTCTTTGGAATGTTTGATCACCGCACCCAGTGACACATCACCCAGACGTTGTCCCTGTAATCCGGTTTTTTCGACCAGTCCGCGTAAGGCCACGGTCATCATGTCTTCGTTCCCGACGCTGGCGTAGGCGCCGTGTGCCCGGGCAAATGGAATACGATTGGCGGCCACTATGGCAACCCGGTTGGGATTGGAAAAACTCATGTCTGACTCCCGGTCAAAATTAAAAAGAAACCATTATAGGTCACCCACAGCACCTGTCGGTCAGCCCGTAACTAAAAACACTATAATGAGCAGCCATGATCTCCAAAAAATCCACATTTCTGATTCTGGGGCTAGGTTTTGTACTGGCCTTGGTAGCGTTTACCCTGATCCTGAAACCGGGTCAGAGTGCGCCGGCAACGAGTGAAACATTGCAAGCGGTGCAAGAATCCGTTGAGACTTCAGACCAGGAACTCGAGTTAGAAACTGTAAGGGAATTCGATGAGCCGCTAGAGATTCAGGAAAAAGAAATTCCAGAACCGCTGGCTACAGGTTTATCGGCAGACTTACAAGCGATCAAAGATGGTAAACAATCGGTACTAGGATTGATCTTTTCGGATAAAGATTTAAATCAACAGCTGGATGAGTTATTGCAACTCTCCGAAGCCGGTGAGTCCTGGGCCGACTACGCCATTGGCCAGGTCACGGAAATGTGCGCTTATCTTTATGAGACCCCGGAAAGCCAATTGATCGCGATGTTCAGTGGTGCACGGGCGGCCTCAAGCCCGGAACAACAGGCGCAAATGACCGAGCTGTTACCCATGGTGGTGGATGCTTCAAAACGTTGCAAAACCCTGGAAGCCGATAAACTCAAAGCGCTGGGTGATTCGCGCGACTGGTTTGATAAAGCGGCGGAAGCTAAAAATCCGAATGCATTTGTTATCTCCGGTTACAGTCTACTGTCACAAGAACTGTTTGCCACGGATGAAAACTATCTTTCTGCCAGTGATGAACAAAGATCAGAGGCGGCAATCAAATTGCGCGATCAGGCCAAACAGCTATACCGCGATCAGGTTAAAGAATTCATGCAAAACGGACAGACCAATCCGGAAACCCTGATGTCGATGGCCGAGCATTTAAATTTATTTTATCCAGACGGGCATCGATTTAAACAACAAGAAGCCTGGATGCTATTGGCCTGTGAACAGGGTTACGAAAAAAATTGTGCACAGGGCAGTATGGCCCTGAATGTTTTTTGTATGTTCGATTCTTCTTGCCAGACCGGCGGTGATTTTAAACAAGGTGTATTATGGGCGCAGGGGCAATACCAGTTCGATGAATATCAACGTATTGCCAGCGAATTAAAACGCATCATTGACGCCAAGGACTGGGACAAGCTCGGTTTCTGATCCCGAGATCGAGCTTTAATTATCATGAAATCATTCAAAACCCTTTTTAATAAGGAGCATGCCGGCTCGATATTAAGTATTGGATGGCCGTTGATCATAAATAATCTGGCCATCATGAGCATGAACCTCGCCGACACCATCATGTCGGGCCAGCACAGCACCGATACCCTTGCCGCGGTGGCTGCCGGCGGGGCGGTTTGGACGATATTATTCCTGACCGGTATGGGCATTATTATGGCCCTGAGTCCGATCACAGCCCAGTATTTTGGTAAAAATGAATTTACCAAGGCCGGCCATTATTTACGTCAAACCTTGTGGCTGGCCGTGATGGTGTCGATTCCTCTGGCGATTGCGGGTCAGTATTGCGAAACGGTGTTTGAGGCGTTTAATCTCGAGCCAGAGATTGTGGAACTGGCGGACGGATATTTGAGTGCAATCGTTTATGGCTTGCCGCTTTCTTATGTATACATGAGTTTTCGCATGAGCAGTGAAGGCATCGGGCATACCCGACCGGTAATGTACATTTCCTTGCTGGCAGCAGTATTGAATGTGTTTTTGAACTGGGCCTTGATCTACGGGCATTTCGGATTTCCCGAACTGGGTGCCGTTGGCTGTGGCATTGCCTCGGCGATCACTCTGTCCTTGATGGCGATTGTTATGCTTTGGTATGTGAGCGGGCATTACCGTTACAAGCCACTCAAGATCTTCAGTCATTTTGAATGGCCCAGTGCGAGCTCGATCTATGAGATCTTGAAACTGGGTTTTCCGATCGGGGTAAGCATCGTGGCCGAAGTTGGATTATTCAGTTGTGCGGCTTTGCTGATGGGAAGTTTGGGCAAGAATATTATTGCCGCGCATCAGGTTGCGATCAACTACGCCGCGTTCATGTTCATGGTGCCATTCGCCATGAGTATGGCGAATACATCGGTGGTTGGACAATTACTCGGTCAGGGTAAAGTGCGCGAGGCACGCACTGCGGGTCATACCGGCATGGTGCTGGCCACCGGGTTCATGACGGTTTCAGCTCTCATCATGATCGTGTTCGCCACCCAGATCATTGGCTTTTACACCGACGATCCAGCCGTGGCAAAGGTCGCGATCGGATTGTTGGGTATGGCGGCGGCCTTCCAGATCGTTGACGGCATTCAGGTTGCTGCCAGTGGGGCATTGCGTGGGTTTAAAGATACCCAGATCCCCATGTACATGAATCTGTTTTCCTATTGGGCCATCGGGTTTGTGGTTGCCTGGTATCTGGGTATTCACAAATCCATGGGCCCGAATATGGTGTGGTTCGGTCTGGTTATTGGACTGGCCGTTGCCGCGGTGTTGCTCACCTGGCGTTTTGAGGTGGTGTCACGCCGGGCCATCCCAGCGCCAGTTCCAGAGACCATTTCAGGTAGCGCGGTATAATCGGAGCATGAAAACTGCCTTTGCATTGATCTTTTGTATTTCCTTCATGTTGTTACTGTTCTTGTCGGGCGGTATAGGAAAACAAAAACCCCAAGTGCTGGTGCTTGAACCTATAAATTTATATAACACCATCGAATGCATGGAAGACTGTAAAGACGCCAAGGTTGTCGGCACAGTTCCCAAAGGCGAGGTCATTAGCGTTTTGTCACAACTCAAAGGCAAAACACGTTCGGTGTTACGTGTTGAGGCAAGTTCGGCCGCCGGATGGGTGACCTATGATGAGAGTAAGCTGCAATTGGTCAACTCAAAAAAACCATCAGACGTTACACCGGAATCACCGCAGTAATCACAGAAGAAATCACCCACTCCAGGCGTACAATTAACTAATGCAATCAATTTACAAAAGCCAATACTTTACCTTGACCAATATTTTGGTCGTGCTCACCGCGGTTAATTACTTTATCAGTTCGACCGGCGCTTACGGCAGCCCCAATCTGCTTATGATGTATTTTGT
>JABDMI010000004.1 GCA_013001575.1 Gammaproteobacteria bacterium | reverse complement strand
GTTCAATGCACAAGCGTTCTTCCATTGCGATTGAGATCGTCAAAGGCATACGCGCAGCTTGTGGCGATGATTTCCCGATAATTCTGCGTTTCTCCCAATGGAAGCAACAAGACTACAGCGCCAAACTTGCACAAACCCCGGAAGAGTTACAAGACTTTCTGATGCCGCTGGTGGATGCCGGCGTGGATTTTTTCCATTGCAGTACAAGACGTTTTTGGGAGCCGGAGTTTCCGGAAGATGAATCGGGCAATAGTGACTTGAACCTGGCGGGCTGGACCCAGAAACTCAGCGGCAAGCCCGCGATCACCGTGGGCAGTATCGGACTGAGTAATGATTTCATTTCCGAACGCAAAGGCGAGACCTTTAAAAACGGCGAGGTCACCGATATCGATAATCTGATCCAGCGCATGAATAATCATGAATTCGAACTGGCGGCGGTCGGACGTGCCTTGATCAGTAATCCGGACTGGGCCGAAAAGATCCGCACCCGTGAGAATGCCGACATCAAACCGTATAACGCTGAAGACCTGAAACAACTAATATGATCTTTGTATGGATACTTTTGGGACTGGCGCTTGTGGTTTTCTTATTTGTGATTCGCGCCGTAGTCACATCGGTTCGGCGATTCAGCGAACCACAAAACCTGCTGGAAAAAACCGATTCCCTGTTTGGTGACCGGGTACCGGAGAGTTTTACAGAATTTTCGCAGTGGTGCATCGCCAACGGTTTTGTGCATGAAAGCGATTTTCTGTTCCACGGTGTGATCAATGCCCCGCCACTGCAGTGTACGGCATGGTGGTCGGAGCGAGAAAAAACCTGGGCCATGTTGTATGCCAGCAAGGACTTGTC
Organism: Gammaproteobacteria bacterium; assembly: GCA_013001575.1. Lineage (NCBI taxonomy): Bacteria > Pseudomonadati > Pseudomonadota > Gammaproteobacteria > Gammaproteobacteria bacterium. Next base: position 12,288 of record JABDMI010000004.1, on the reverse strand, counting down.
GAATACAGATTTTGTAAGCTTGTTGACCAACAATACCGGCTTGACCACCTCCTCAAGTGCCGATGCGATGCTGTTGCCACAAACACCCAACACCTACCAACAGGCATTTACCCGCGTGACTATGCAACAACAGTTCGGTTTGCATAAGCAGGCACTGGAATTGTTACTGGAGAACACCGCAGCGTCACTGCCCGACCAGGCTTTTGATCTCGAACAAAGCATAATTCTGTCATTGCAAAAACAAATGCAATACATACGCAGTTTGCCATTATGGTATTTACGTGGCCCATACTGGTTCTTCATCGGGAAAAACCTGCGTTCCAATAAAATGATCACACCATAAGACATATGCAAAAAGAAAATTTAGATTGCGATTACCTTATCATTGGCAGCGGCGCTGTAGGCATGGCCTTTGCCGATACCCTGCTTGCCGAGACCGATGCCAACATCATCATCGTGGACAAACACAGCAAGCCGGGCGGTCACTGGAATGATGCCTACCCCTTTGTCACCTTGCATCAACCCTCGGCTTTTTATGGTGTGAACTCGCGTCAGCTGGGTGATGGCAGTAAAGACAAAAGTGGCTTAAATAAGGGCTTGTACGGACTGGCAACAGGCCAAGAGATACTGGACTATTATTCCACGGTGATGCATGAACAATTTCTGCCAAGCGGGCGGGTGCAATATTTTCCAGATTGCGAATATTTAGGCAATGGGTATATCCGGTCTCTGCACGGTGAGCAGGATTATCAAGTCACGATCAACAAAAAAACCGTAGACGGGACTTATTTCCAAACCTCGGTTCCCTCTACGCATACGCCTAAATTCGATGTCGACCCGGACGTTCCTTTTACGCCGATCAATGCATTGCCAAAATTGGTGAATGATTATTCCGACTTTGTTGTGATTGGTGCCGGCAAAACCGGGATGGATGCCATTGTATGGTTATTGCAAAACAAGATCAGCCCCGACAATATCCGCTGGGTGATGCCGCGTGATTCGTGGCTGATCAATCGTGAAACCACCCAACCGGGTATGGAGTTCTTCAAACAGGCCATTGGCAGCCAGGCCGATCAGATGCAGGCACTGGCGGAGGCGGAATCGATTGAAGATCTGTTTGTGCGTCTGGAAAGATCCCGGGCCTTGTTGCGAATTGATAAAAGCATACAACCCAAAATGTTTCACGGTGCAACCACCAGTCCGCTGGAGCTCACAGAATTACAAAAGATCAAAAACATTATTCGACTTGGTCGTGTTACGCGTATCGAGAAAGATCAGATCGTGCTTGAGCAGGGCAGTGTTGCCAGCAATCTAAAGACCCTGCACATCGATTGCAGTGCCAGTGCCGTACCTCCGCGCGAAATTTTGCCGGTATTTCAGGATGACTTGATCACGGTACAAACCATCCGTACCGTACAGCCGGTTTTCAGTGCTGCTTTTATTGCACACATCGAAGCAACTTACACAAGCGATGAAGAAAAAAACAAGATCTGCAGCGTGGTGCCTTTGCCCAATCATTACACCGACTGGATCAAGGTCACATCAGCCAATATGAAAAATCAATACATCTGGTCCAAGCATCCGGGAATTCGCGAATGGCTGATCGCACACCGACTTGATGGCTTTATGCGTATGGTGCAAAGTGTGAAAAAATACAATATCCCCAAAATGTTGGTACTCAAACGATTGCGCGATAACGCCAAACCCGCTGTAGCAAAAATGCAAAAATTTTTACACGAGCTGGAGTCTTAAGCTTGAGGTAAATTTTTCGCCAGATCTTCAAGCCGTTGCACCGCCAGTTCCAGACGCTGATCCAAAGAGGACGCTTGTGTAATGTCTTTTTTCAAGCGAATGCTTTCCCAAACGGGGGCAACGATCGCATGCACGTGATTCTCATGTAAACCTTTTTTGTGACCCAGCATCATGGTGCGGATGCCGTATTCCAGACCGCCATAGAACAGGTCGCGTACCGCGGATAAATTAATGTCTGGTTTGAGGTCACCGCGATGCATGCCGTCTTTGATCACGGCATCAAAGATCTTGGTGTAGCGATGATTGAATGCGTACAGATCGGTTTTTTCCAGGTGTTCAAAAATATGCATGTCCAGATTAATGTACACATAAACCAGACGTAACAGCAGGGCATTGCTAGCTGCTGTATGTTTTACGTGATTTTCGGCCAGAAAAAATAAACGCGCTTTAGTGTCTAGAATGTTTTGAATCTTTTCGTTGGTGTCATGAGTCAGGTCGGCATACATTTTGCCGATGATCTCCGTCAACAATTCCTGTTTATTGGAAAAATAATGAAACACGGTACCTTCCGACACTCCGGCTTTGGCGGCGATCTTTTTGGTCGAGGTGGCATTAAAGCCAAACTCGGCAAACAGTTCACTGGCCGCAGAGAGAATGTCGTGTTCTCGTTGTTCGAGGCGGTCGCGCGGGGTGGTTTTAGCTTCAGACGGCATAATTCGATATTGAGTGATACTTAATAATATTGTAGTATTACATAACAATTCAATAAATCAAGTCTTATTTTTTAATTTTATGTAATAAAAACATAGGGTTACTATTTTTTATCGTTTGAGAGAATTACGCGGAATATGTCGAAATCAGTCATAAAGATCGGGGGAGCCAGTGGATATTGGGGCGATGCGTCAAGTGCCACGCCACAGCTATTGGCTAGCGGCACCCTCGACTATCTGGTCTATGACTATCTGGCCGAGATTACCATGTCGATCATGGCCAGAGCCCGGGCGGCGGATAACAGCAAAGGCTACGCCACCGATTTTGTGTATTCCACATTAAAACCAAACCTTGTCGAGATCGCCTCACAAGGGGTGAAAGTGATCGCCAACGCCGGCGGGGTCAACCCGCAAGCCTGTGCCCGCGAAGTGGAAAAACTCATTGCGACCGAAAACCTGGATCTCAAAGTCGCGGTGGTACTCGGTGATGATCTGCTCGAGAAAAAAACTGCGTTCGCTTCGGCCGGTATTCGAGAGATGTATTCGGATCAATCTTTTCCGGATGAGAATTCCATTGTCAGTATCAACGCCTACCTCGGTGCATTCCCCATCGCCAAAGCCCTGGATGCCGGGGCCGACATTGTGATCACCGGACGCTGCGTGGACAGTGCCGTGACATTGGGCGCCTGTATACACGAGTTTGGTTGGGGTGAAAATGATTTTGACAAACTCGCACAGGGATCACTCGCCGGACACATCCTGGAATGTGGCACCCAGGTGACCGGTGGAAATTTTACAGACTGGGAAATGGTCGTTGATACTTTGTGCGATGCCGGTTACCCGATTGCCGAGATCTCTGTAGACGGCTCTTTTATCACCACCAAGCCCGAGGGAACAGGTGGTGTGGTCAGCGTTGGAGCGGTAGCCGAACAAATGTTGTATGAGATCGGTGATCCACAAGCCTATGTGCTTCCAGATGTGGTGTGTGATTTTTCCGAAGTAAAAATTGAAGAATTAGAAAAGAACCGCGTGAAAGTCTATGGCGCACGTGGGCATGGTCGTCCCGAGCAGTACAAAGTCAGCGCCACCTATACCGACGGTTTTCGCAGTGGGCAGATAACAACTTTCTACGGGCGGGCTGCCGACACCAAAGCCGAGCACTTCGCGAAGAATGTGCTCAAGCGCACGCGTCAAAGTCTTGCACAAAAAGGCTTGCCCGAGCTCACCGAAGCATGCGTAGAGGTTATTGGGGCAGAGAGTCACTTCGGGGCCGCGAAAAAAATCCAACATCCGAGAGAGGTTGATCTCAAACTTGCGGTCAAACATCCCGACGCCAAAGGTATTGGCGTGTTCCTGAAAGAATTGGCGGGCGCGTATTTGTCGGGGCCTCCGGGTTTAAGCGGCTTCGCCGGGGCGCGACCCAAGCCATCGCCAGTGGTGCGCTTGTTCTCTTTCTTGCTCCCCAAAAATGAGATCGAGCACAGTGTTGAGATAGCCGGAAAATCTATTTCTTTAAAGCCGGCAAACCTGGATACAAGGGCTGGAAAAATTTTTACTCCGCATAAACTTCCTTCTGCAAACTTGCCCGAAGAAATTATCGAGGTGAGCCTTGAGTCCCTGGCCTGGGGACGCAGTGGTGACAAGGGCAATAAAGCCAATATCGGAATCATCGCAAGACACGCAGACTTTCTGCCGTATATTGCTCAAAGCTTGTCGGTGGAATATGTGGCGAGTTATTTTTCTCACTTCATTGATGCAAACCGTCAAGTTCCGGTTGAACGATTTTATTTGCCCGGCACCCACGCCCTGAATTTCCTGTTGCACGATGTGCTGGGCGGTGGCGGCATGGCGAGTTTACGCAGCGACCCGCAAGGCAAGGGTTATGCGCAATTATTATTAAGCGAGAAGGTTGCAATTCCAAAGTCACTCGCTGATCAACATGACATTACAGTGATATCCAGGTAAAAACTATGGCAAATTTCACCTCAAGAGTTAATCCTAATTCAGCAGAGTTCAAACAGAATCGCCAGGACATGCTGGCTTTGATCGATGACATGCATCAGATCACAGCCCGCGCTGCCGCCAAGTCGGAAAAAAGTCGACCGCGTTTTGAACGCCGCGGACAATTATTGCCACGCGAACGTTTGTCACGCTTGCTCGATCCCGGTATGCCGTTTCTGGAATTGCAGAACATGTCCGGTTATCTGATGGACACCACCGTGGAAGCCGAGTCCATACCGGGTAGCAGTATGTTGGTCGGTATAGGCTTTATCAACGGCACGCGCTGCATGGTGTACGCCGACGATTCGGGCATCAATGCCGGGGCGTTTTATCCGGGCGGCACGGAAAAATTCCAGCGTATGATCAAGATCTGTCTGGATAAAAAATTACCCTTTGTGCATCTGGTTGAAAGTGCCGGAGCCGACTTGCTTAAGTATGAAGTAGAAGTATGGCTGGAGGCCGGCGCTATGTTTGCCGGCATTGCCCGACTGAGTGCCGCAGGCTTACCCAGCATTGTGGTCCTGCATGGACGTTCGGTGGCCGGGGGCGCCTACATGACGGGCCTGGGTGATTATGTGGTCGGGGTGAAAGATAATGGGCGCGCTTATCTCGCTGGCCCGGCCTTGCTTAAAGCGGCAACCGGTGAAGAGGCCGGCGAAGAGGAACTCGGCGGTGCAGAAACGCATGCCAAAGTCAGCGGTCTGGTCGAATACCTGGCCGAGGATGACGCCCACGGTTTGGCGATTGCCAGAGACATAGTAGAACGACTGGACTGGAATCGTCATTGTCCGGAACTCCCGGCGAAAGATTACATCGAGCCTGTTTACAGCGCCGACGAATTTGCCGGTATCGTTCCAATTGATTATCGCAAACCCTACGACGCCCGCGAAGTGGTGGCACGCATTGTGGACGGGTCCGACTTTTTAGAGTTCAAACCCGACTACGGGGTATCGATGTTGTGCCTGCACGCCAAAGTCTATGGACACCCGATTGGCATTCTGGCCAATAACGGACCCATCGATCCCAACGGGGCCACCAAGGCAGCGCAATTCATTCAGTTGTGTGACCAATCCGATATACCCCTGGTGTTTTTGCAAAATATCACCGGCTACATGGTGGGGAAAGAATACGAACGTGCGGGTATGATCAAGCACGGTTCCAAAATGGTTCAGGCCGTGACCAATGCCCGCGTGAATCGCATCACTTTCCAGATCGGGGCGAGCTTTGGTGCCGGTAACTACGGGATGTGCGGTTACGGTTTTGACCCCGACTTTTTATTCACCTGGCCAAACGCCAAACTCGGGGTGATGGGCGGTGAATCGGCTGCCAAGACCATGATCCAGGTACAACGTGACATCATGGCGCGTAAGGGTATCGATGTGGATGAAGATGCGCTGGCTAAAAAACAGCAACAGATCATCGATTTGTTTGATTCACAATCCAGCGCCTTTTACACCTCCGGACGAATGTTTGATGACGGCGTGATCGACCCGCGTGATACGCGTAAAATTCTCGGATTCATTCTTCAAACCTGTTGGGAAGCGAATAAGCGGGAAGTATTCCCGAACGCTTTTGGTGTTGCACGCATGTAAGAGTCGCCGTGACTCTTTTCGACCTGAAGTAAAAAATTATGACTGAAAATAAAGACGCAATAATTCTGGAACAAAACGGCGAGTGGTTAACCGTCTGGTTTAATCGGCCTGAAGTTCGCAATGCCCTGGTCAAAGATTTGTTCGACCAGTTAATGGAAGTGCTGGATGTGCTTAAACACAAACAAAGTTTTCGCGGCATTATGTTTCGTGGTACGGAGGGCTTCTTTTGTGCAGGTGGTGATCTGAAAAGTTTCAAAGCCATGGGTGCGGCCGGTGCGGGCGCGCGCGAGATGTCGCTTGAAACCAGCCACGATATTGCCAATCTGCTCAGTAAGATTCGGGCCTTGCCACAGCTCACCGTTGCGGTGGTGGAGGGCGCGGCCATGGCAGGCGGGTTTGGCATCGCCTGTGCCGCAGACATTATGTTGGTCATGGCCGATACCAAATTTGCCTTAACCGAAACCCGTATCGGTTTACCGGCTGCCCAGATCGCCCCCTATGTGATCGAGCGTGTTGGCCCGGCACAGGCCCGCAAACTGATGTTACTCGCCAGTAAAATTGACGGCGAACAGGCGCATCAGATCGGCCTCGCCGATTTTGTGGCACAAAATGATATCGAGCTGGATGTGTTGATCGACTATGTGAAAACCCAGTTACACGCTTGCGGCCCGCATGCGACCTACGCCACTAAAAAAATTCTTGCTGCCAGCCAGCAGATGACCCTGGATGAGTACATTCCGTATGCCGCGGAAGTGTTTACCGATTGCTTATTGAGTGACGAAGGTCAGGAAGGCTTTGCATCGTTTATCGAAAAACGCAAACCGGTGTGGGCTGAAGTGGATGAAGAGGAGTAGTCGCTGTCATTGCGAGCCATATTTATTTGGCGCGGCAATCTCAAATGCTCGTCCGACTTAAAAGCAAGATTGCCACGTCACACATAAATGTGTTCCTCGCAATGACGGTTAAGTTTAGTGTCACGCATCCCCGCCTTCGCAGGGAAAACGAAAAGGAAAAGCTTTTGGCTAGCTTAGGCTGTCTTTCCTGCGTAGTCAGGAATCCATGCGAGTCGCTTTTGTGGGTTCCCGCCTTCGCGGGGAAGACGAAGTTTGAAGGGTATAGATGATAATAATTTTTAGTAGTAAATAAATTTTGGAATTTTAATGAATAAATTCAACAGTGTATTAGTGGCCAATCGTGGCGAGATCGCGGTGCGGATCCTGCGTGCCGCACAAGAGCAGGGCTATCGTGCCATCGCGGTGTACTCCGAAGCCGATGCCGAAGCCTTGCATGTGCAAGTGGCTGATGCCGCGGTCTTGATCGGGGCTGCTGCGGTCAAGGAGTCCTACCTTGATATGCACAAGATCTTACAGGCGGCCAAACAAACCGGGGCCCAGGCCATTCATCCGGGTTACGGTTTTTTATCCGAGAATGCCGAGTTTGCCAAGGCCTGTGAACAGGCCGGTAATGTGTTCATCGGGCCGTCTGCCCATGCCATTGATGCCATGGGCAACAAAGCCGCGGCCAAGCGTTTGATGATCGCGGCTGAGGTGCCGTGTGTGCCGGGTTATGAAGGGGAAGACCAGTCGGATGAGAAATTACTTATCGCAGCCGAGTCCATCGGGTTTCCGCTGATGGTTAAAGCCGCCGCCGGTGGTGGTGGGCGCGGCATGCGTTTGGTGCAAAGTTTTGATCATCTCGCCGACGCCATTCAATCCGCTCGCAGTGAAGCCCTGAACGCGTTTGGATCGGATGAACTGATCCTGGAAAAAGCCATTATCAATCCACGTCATGTGGAAGTGCAGGTCTTTGGTGACAGTCACGGCAACGTGATCCATTTTGGCGAGCGCGATTGTTCGGTGCAAAGACGGCATCAAAAAGTTATTGAAGAAGCCCCGTGCCCGGTCATGACACCCGAGTTACGTGAAGCGATGGGTGCGGCGGCGGTCAATGCGGCAAAAAGTATTGACTATGTGGGCGCTGGCACGGTCGAGTTTTTACTCGACGCCGATAAGCATTTTTATTTTCTGGAAATGAATACACGCTTGCAGGTCGAGCATCCGGTGACCGAACTGGTGACCGGCTATGACCTGGCCGCTTTGCAATTTGTGGTCGCCCAGGGTGAACCCCTGCCGGTCATGCAGGAAGATGTGCATTTGTACGGGCATGCCATCGAAGCGCGTTTATACGCCGAGCAACCGGCCAATGATTTTCTTCCGGCAACCGGAAGTGCGCTTCTCTGGGATCCACCCTCGGGTCCGGGCATACGTGTGGATCATGGCCTCAATCAAGGCCAGGAGATCTCGCCTTTTTATGACCCGATGTTGGCCAAGATCATTGCCTATGGTGAAGATCGTGCGGCGGCAATCAGACGTTTGCACCACGCACTGGAAAATACCCGCTTGTTCGGGGTGGAGAACAATCGTGAATTCTTGATGCAGGTACTTGAACGCGACGACTTTGTGCAAGCTCGTGCGACCACGGCATTCATAGCAAATAATTTTACGCACGAGGATTTTGCAAGCAAAAATGCCTCGCAGACGCATATTTTACTCGCCGCCTGTTTGTTGTATCGCAAAGCCCAAAGCGAGCATCGCGCCAAGGCCATCGCCAATGCCAATGAAGCGTTTGGCTGGCGCAATAATCGCCCGGTGGATGTTGATTATGAGTTTGCCCTGGCCGACGAATCCAGTGTAGTGGTGTCGTTACGCGAAACCGCACCCGAACATTACAGTGTGAGTATCGATTCGGTAGTACATCCGATCGACTTGTACGACAACGGCCACAAAGTGCATTACCACATGGACAATGTGCAAGGCAACGCGGTCTTCAGTTTCACCGGCAAGGGTGAAGTAACGGTTCAGATCGATGGCGTGTGCCACACCCTGGTGAATCAACGCGCCTTTACCAAAGGCGATGTGGATTCCGCCGGAAGCGGTTCGGTCACCGCACCCATGCACGGCAATGTGCTCAGCGTTTCAGTCAACGTCGGCGATCAAGTAGAAGTCGGACAAACCCTGGCAATACTCGAAGCCATGAAAATGGAGCATCGCATAATTGCTGAAGTGGCGGGAGAAGTGAGTTCGGTGATTGCAGTTGCCGGTAACCAGGTTTCAGCGGGTAGCTTGTTGATGGAGATCGAGGAACAAGAGTAATTGATTCCAGGTATTAACCGGAAGTCAGTTTCTCTATGGATTTGCAATTTACGGCAGTCTAGTTTTTAACAGTCACACCAGCCACCGACCGAATATCCAGGTTTTCTGATTTACTTTTAACGATGTAATAATATTCCGCTTTTTTAGCCCTGTAAATATCAGGATCAATGTTGAGTTTAACGTTACCGCCGTAAATTCGCACAATGGAATCTTGTGGTCGCCACACCACGCCAAGAATGGTTCCATAATGAAAGGGCTCACCAAGCAAGTTATCGGATGAATAGGCCTGTTTGCCAATATTATTACATTGACTAATACTGCGGTTGGGGCAGCTATTCATGTCCAGCCAATCCGGTTTCTGGTCATAGATGGCTTGATGGGCTTTTTTTCTTTTTTTCATCAATGCCGCCTTTTGCTGGTCTTTTTTGGTTTGTTGTAATTGCTTCATTTCCACCATGGAATATTTGTACATCTCCGATACACTCATACCCAGTTCTGCGGCCAGCCTGGAGATATCATTCATCCAGTGTTTCTGGATTACCTCGGGCAAGTCTTGCACGGGTGTGTTATCAATCTCCTCTCTGGTCATCAGGAAACGTTTACCGCCATTCGCTTGTTTAATGGAGGCTTCCAGGGCTTCCAGATTTGCATTAAAAGTATCCAGTGGGAAAAAAATATCTCTGGTTTGTTGTGGTGTTTCGAATTTTGCATAGTTGATTATCAGAGTTTTGGCATTTTTGATCAACAGCATGGTCTCCCAATCCAGTTGGAACTCAAGCATTTTTATGTTGGCACTAGCGGGGCCTTTTTTCCAAATGCCGTATTCAGCGTCGGGGCCTGTCGCACGGGCATTTTTAAAATTTAAATAACTTCGATTACCGAGATCGTCCAGTAAATAAACTTTGCAATAGAATTTTTCGGAAGACCGGATATTTCCGAGCCATGAGCCTTTGCTCATGTCATTGGAAGCATCTAACATAAACGTGATCTGAATAGACTCTTGAGCCGCAGCGAGTCCCCAGCGCGTACCGATCTGTTCTGAGTCGGGACCGGCTGCACGCAAAATTTCGGTTCCGCGTTGCCAGTCAAAATCAGACGAAGTGGCAAAGTTCGGGTTGCCAAGTGCGAGAGCTATAGTGAGGAAGAGGATTTTAAATAGAAAATTATTCATTAGAAGATTAACTGAGTATTTTTTTAGATAGTGAATTTAGTATACCGTCTTCAAGATTAAAATACTTAAGGCTTTAGTGCAGTAATAATATCTCCCAGTAAATCGCCTAACACTCCTTTGCCAGACGTATATTGGCCGTCGGGATCATAATAATTCTGTTGAAAGTCAGTGAGCTTGTCGATCAGCACTTTACGATACTCATTCGGGTCAGACGTTTCCGCTATGGACTCAATCAGTTTGCGTGCCTTGCTGACCGCGCTTATGCACACCGAACGGTCGTATTCACTGCGTTGCGCCTTGAGCGCGTGTTCTTTTAAAATTTGTTGGATGTTTTTTTGCATACACTGACTATGGTTAACAATGGATTTCCATTTTAGCCGCAACGGCGGCAGCGTGGAAATATAGAATTAGTGATGCATTACAAAGTTTGGTTCGGCAATCCGGACCCCGTGCTTAAACCACGGGCTGACGGGGTGGAAGGGAGAGGGCTGTGTTGAGGGTGGCGAGTGCGATGCCTACAACATCGGCCCGACCAGCCGACAGAGGTTTTCCAGTAAACGGGTGCCGGGGCTGCGTTGTGCCCAGCGTTCTTTATCCAGTCGGTCAGATTGTTCGAGGTAGTCTTTGATCACAGTGGAAAATGCATTCAAGAATTCGTTATCGGCGATCGCCAGGGTGACTTCCAGGTTTAGATAAAAACTGCGTTGATCCATGTTCACGGTGCCAATGAAACCCAGCTCGCCGTCGATGATCACGGCTTTGGTGTGCAGCATGCCTTCGCGAAACAGGGTGATGTTCACGCCGCTGCGTAACAGTTTGCCAAACTCGGATTGTCCGGCGTAACGGGCCAAATGCGAATCAATGCTGGACGGCAGGATCAGGGTCACGTCCAGACCACGCCGGGCGGCGTTGGTGACGGCCAGGATCAGGGCTTCGTCGGGCACGAAATACGGGGTCACGATGTAGATGGATTGTTTGGCGTTGAAAAAGGCCGCGAGTAATACCTCGTAGATCAGACTGTGTTGCATTTCGGGACCGGACGGTATGAGTTGCAACATGGCGTCGGTTTGTGTGCTGTCACGTTCATCGAGCGGCAGGTCTTGCAGGCTGACAAATTCGTCGGCGGCATTTTGACTGTCCAGCAGATAGTCTTTGTTGAATACACAGGCCAGTGACAACACGATGTTGCCCTCAAGTCGCAAGATCACGTCCACCCAGTTGCGGGTGTCGGCGTCGGCACCCTGATAGCTTGGGTCGATGAGATTAAAACTGCCGGTGTAGGCCACGTCTTGGTCGATGACCATGAGCTTGCGATGGTTTCGCAGGTCGGCGCGCTCTGAGAGTGAACGGATAAAACCGGTTTTGAGTGAACGTTCCACTTTCACTCCGCCGTCGCGTAAGGTCTGTATCCAGTCACTTTTGAAAAAGTCGCTACTGCCAATGTCATCGGCGAGAATCCGGCAGTCCACCCCGCGGGCAGCGGCGTCGAGTACGGCGTTGAGGATGTCTGCAATCAATCCGTAGGGTCGAATAATAAAAAATTCCATATGGCAGCTGCGTTCGGCCTGTTCGATGTCATTGAGCATGGCGCGGCTGATGTCGCTCACGTCGGTGAGGTGTTCGATGCGGTTACCCCGCGAGGGATAAAACCCGGTGTCCTGGCTGATCAAGGGGGCTATTTTGGCATACAGGCTGTCAGGTTCAATGCGTTTAAGATCTTCATCACGGTCGGCAATATCAAACATTTCCTGGTAGAACGCGTTTACCTTGCGTCCGAGTCGGGCCCGTCGTCGACTGAGTTTTTGATCACCAAAAAAAATGTAAAAGAATAATCCCAATATCGGCAAAGCCGCAATCACCAATATCCAGGCGGTGCTGGTGCTGGTAGGTAATCGCCGGTAAATAATACG
>JABDMI010000003.1 GCA_013001575.1 Gammaproteobacteria bacterium | reverse complement strand
TCAATGGCGGGATCACGTCGCTCGACCAGGTTGAAGAACATCTCAAGCATGTGGATGGAGTTATGGTTGGACGTGAAGCGTATAAGAACCCGTATTTTCTGGCTGAGGCCGATCAACGGATCTTTGGCCAAACTGCAACCAATCGACTAGAACGGTCCGAGGTATTGGAAAATATGGCTGAATATATTCGGCATGAAACCGGTGATGGTTTGCAAGCGCGCTATATTACCCGGCATATGATGGGGCTTTATCATGGGCAACCGTTAGCAAGTGCTTGGCGTAAGAAGTTTGCTGCTGGAATAGCGAAGTAATCAAGTCAAATCTTTATTAATTCGTTATATTAATTTAAAAATATAGAATAAAAACAATGATATACATATCCTAACCATATTTATTCAGCTAAATAGATAAAATAAAACAACATAGCGTTGACACTTAGAAAAATCGTGTTATTATTATCTACAGTCATCACAATTAGAGTTTATTATGGAAGGAAAAGTGAGTAAAAGCAGGGTGCGAAGTCCATCGTACCCATCAAAATCTATAGCACAAGCCATTGAAATGATTAGTGCATTCTATAATGCTGAAAAGAGAAATTCAGCAAGGTTACCAATTGCGCTAACTCACTGGGGGTTCTCCAAAAGTAGTGGTTCTGGGTTAAAGGCATTAGCAGCGTTCTCAAGTTATGGCTTAATTGATGTAAAAGGTAGTGGTAAAAATAAAAGTGTTAGTATCAGTGAGTTGGGCTTACGAATAGTCTTAGACAATAGGGAGAACTCAACAGAACGTAAAGATGCGATAAGAACAGCGGCATTAAATCCTAAGATTCACAAGCGTTTGTGGTCAAGGTGGGGAAGTGATCTGCCTTCTGATGAGAATATGCGACATATTTTAATCTTTGATGATAAGTTTAATGAGAAATTCGTTGATCGATTCATTAAACAATATAAATCTACTCTGAAGCATGCGGGATTATTAGAAAGTGGTTTAAGTGATTCTGTGCCTGATGATGAATTTGTCGAATCATTCGCAAATGATGATTTCTCAGAAGAAGATGAGGGACAAACAAATTTAAGCGCTGATTCTGAAATTAGTATAAGTAGTGATTCAACTAATGAACCGATTCGTCATGTAAGTACATCTGATAAGGAGATTGCAATGTTCCCAGTTGGAAAAGATCTTCAAGTTAAGTTATTCGCAAATGCTGGGGTTAATAGGAAATCAATGGAAGCCTTGGTTAAGCAGATTACATTAGCAATTGAGATTGGAGTTTTTGATTCCACAGAATAGAAAGGGCAGCTCAATGAGCTGCCCTTGATATCCGAGATGGGATGTCCACTACAGATATGTTTAGCAGCTCAATCATAGTGGATTTCGGTAATTTAATCAATGTTTATGGTTTGCATCCCGCCATAAATGAGTTTTTTAAAATGAAAAGAATCTCTGTGAAAAGAGCCCCACCCGGCTTTAAATGGGTGTTTTGTCGTTTTCGACGTAAGAAAAATAGTGATGAGCTCTTGGATGCTCATGATTACGGTTATGAAGCATGGTGTTTTTTAGTACCCAGTAGCGGATAAACTATAATCTGTTGGAGGAGAAGCGTATCGGTTTACTGATACGCTTCTCTATATTTTGAGATTTAATAATATTTGGTTTCTACCGAGGTCAGAACATGAAAACCGTCATCACTGAAATGTTTGGCATTCAGCATCCCATAATCCAGGGGGGCATGCACTATGTGGGATTTGCCGAACTCGCGGCAGCTGTGTCGAATGCAGGTGGCTTGGGCATGATTACCGGTCTAACCCAAAAATCGGCCAAGGATCTGGCCAACGAGATTGCTAAATGTCGAGCCATGACTGACAAACCGGTAGGCGTGAATCTTACATTTTTACCCTCGATCAACGCCCCGGATTACCCGGCTTATGTGAAAGCCATCATTGATGGCGGTGTGAAAGTGGTTGAAACCGCAGGTCGAAATCCGGCTCAAGTTATGCCACATTTAAAAGACGCCGGAATTAAGGTCATACATAAATGCACCTCGGTACGTCATGCGCTAAAAGCCCAAAGCATCGGTTGCGATGCGGTTTCGGTGGACGGGTTTGAATGCGGGGGTCATCCTGGCGAAGATGACATTCCTAATATGATCCTGCTATTACGTGCAGCCGACGAGTTGGAAATTCCGTTTGTCGCCTCCGGTGGTATGGCGGATGGACGATCTCTGGTTGCCGCTCTGGCCATGGGCGCGGAAGGCATGAACATGGGCACACGATTTATCGCAACCCAGGAAGCGCCAGTGCATGCCAAGGTAAAACAGGCCATTGTGGATGCTTCTGAGCTGGACACTCGCTTGATCATGCGACCCTTGCGCAATACCGAGCGCGTATTGAATAATGCTGCGGTTGAAAGTCTGCTGGAGAAAGAACAACGCTTGGGTAAAGATTTGCAATTTGAAGACATTCGGGAAGAGGTTGCCGGTGTATATCCGCGTATTATGCTGGAAGGTGATATGGATGCCGGCGCCTGGTCCTGTGGCATGGTGGCAGGACTGATCAATGACATTCCAACCTGTAAGGAATTGATCGACCGTATTATGGATGAAGCCGAAAGCATTATCAGTGGACGGCTAGCTGAACGTTTGGACGGTTAGTATCAGGACATTTGCAAATACCCGTCAAATCCACACTCTCTGGGCAAACCAGAATACACCCAGTCCAAAGGCACAAACACTGGTGTAGTGTTGAAGCGTTTTCAATTTTTTGAAAGAAGTTTTTCTGATTATCCAGAAGGCGAAATAAATTACACCTAAGGCCAGTAATTGGGCAAGCTCTACACCAATATTAAAGCCCAGCAATGGCAACAGAATTTCCGATTGAAATAAAGTCGCTTCCTGAAGTCCTCCGGCAAATCCGGCACCATGAATCAGCCCAAAGGCAATTGTTATTGCAGGTAATAATCTTATTGCTTGCACTTCAGTGAAGTTGGCAGTCGCGATCGTATAGATAAGCAATGCACTTCCCAGTCCGAGGATCGAATAATCAAAGGCAACTGGAAAAATAATGATTAAGGTTAATGCGGCAAATAAAAACATCGATCGTTTGCGTTTTAACCCATGCAATACGCCAGCCTCAAGAGCGGTTATTGCAATAGTAAATCCGATCAATGCTTCAACTAAACGCTCATTTGATTCAATCCAGCCAATTGTGACAAGACCTAATGATAGGCTATGGCCTAAGGTAAATCCCGTAATGCAATAAATAGCCGTGCGTGGTGTGCTGGCCACCAGCACCAGCGCGAGTAAAAAAACCAGATGGTCCAGTCCAGACAGCACATGTGTAAAACCGGTGGACACAAAGCCCTTTAAATCATTGGTCGGCGTGGGTGCATTCAATGCAAAACTGGAGCGTCCTTCACGTACTACGACCTCTGAAATTACCGTGTCATTCTGTATTCGTGCTATATGAATATGCGTAGGCGAGACACTTTGAAATGCTGTGACCAGTGCATTTACATCGGAATCAGGGTTAATGTCCTGCTGGCAGTTGAAATGCCCCTTGGCCTGCATGGTCGCACTTGTCCGGGTTACAATAGAGATATTGCGCAATTCACAATCTTCAGTATTTATTTTTACTGCAAGGGTTTCTTGTAAGTGTCGCTTTAATAGCTGGTCAAGGTCTTCTGATGAATTGTATAACTGGGCGAGTTGCGTAACGCGGCGCGCGTTGACAGCAAAAGTGACATTTATGCTTTGCTCATCAATTTCCCATTGAGAAAATGATTGACTGCGTGTGTGGGCGTCTACATGAACACTGCTTAAAAAAAATAACAATAGACAGCTGATCAGGAATAATCGTTTCATAGTAACTGGAAATTATTCTGGATTGCTTGTTGTTATTCGGGCATGTTTACGTAGTCGTAGTAAGTATTCTTCCAGGGCTTGTTCTTCCTGGCGGCGTTGCCATTCGTTCAATACACTATTTCTGGCCTCGACAAATGACAGTTGACCGCCTTTTTTTTGCAATAGCCAGATAAAAATTTCCCCGTCCGGGGATTCTATCGGCCCTGCGATGTCACCTTGTCGCATCGAGATTACGGTATCTCTGGCATTACCACCGAGCAGGTCACCAATTTTTCCGATGGGAAGATCAACTGGTATATTGAGCGGTTCAAGCTTTGCTAATTCACCCGCACCAATAAACGAGGCCTTATTGTTCAAGGCTTGGGTGAATGTTTCAACATCGCTGTGTTGGTTTTTTTTAAGTACTTTAATTGTGACGCTTAGGGGAGTTGCAAAAAGGGACTTTTCCTGTGTGTAGAAATCCAGTAATACTTGCTCGCTAATTTCCTCGCTTGAATCTAGTAGCACAGCTGAATTAATCAAAGCCTGCACCAGATTCTTTCGAATGAGGCGATCATCACTGGCTAACTGCAAGCGCAATCCCTCTTGTACCATTAGCTCTTCATCGATCAGGATTTTCAGGGCGCGGTTTTTATCATCCATGGT
Source organism: Gammaproteobacteria bacterium (assembly GCA_013001575.1). NCBI lineage: Bacteria > Pseudomonadati > Pseudomonadota > Gammaproteobacteria > Gammaproteobacteria bacterium. The sequence continues at coordinate 21,293 of JABDMI010000003.1, read as the reverse complement.
CAGCGGACGTTCCAGACCGGCCTGCATGGCATGCAGGGCACGCTGGTATTCAGCCCTTGCTATTGGCGTGCCATTAACTGTAGCAACTGCGTAGGATTGTTGGGTCAAGCGTTTTACACCACTAAAATCCAGGGCGACAAAGAGTGCAGCAATCAGGGCAATTACCGCAGCAAGCGGGTAGAGTATTCCCTGCTTGCTATTCATTACTGGCGCTTGTTTCCATTACCTGTTGATTAGTCACGGAGCTGCTGGTGAAATTTAAATAAATTGGTGACGACCAGGCTCTAACATCTTTCATGCTCAGACAATCTTCATCAAGCGGGGTGTTGTAGTCACCCCGGCATATAGTTGCGCTTATGCAATTACCATTTTCATCGCGCTCACATTTGATCGGGTCCCCGTTTATAGTAGGACGCGGTTCCTGGATGGCACGTGCGTAATACAAAGCATCGCGAGCATTTTCAGAAAACCCGGGATCGGTGAATTCAAAACTACAACCGCTTTGATCAGCTGGACATTCATGCACCAGGAATGGATCATCAATTAAATTAACAACTTTCTCATCCGCATTTACTTGTGGACGGATGCGAATGATCTCAATGCGCTCGATAAGATTTCGATCCTCGCTCGGGTTGTAACATTCGTTGGCGCACAGGTTGGCAATACGTTCTTCGCCCAGGGCATCAATAGCGTATTCCGGACAACCGGGTTTTTGTTTGAACGAGCCAACGGCGTGTACTTTGAATGTGCCAGCCACACTGGTTTCAAGGGTGCTGCCCATGGGTGTTTTTTCGGAGTCTGCATCGACATGATCAAACCATAACAACATGCGTGGCCCCGACGTGGCGTATGTTTCACGGCGTTGCAAGGCATCCCAGATCTCTTCGCGCGAACGACCTTCGGTGTGTACACCTGCTAGCCCACCGGTTTGCCAAAAACTGGACTGGCGTTCAATCTCGGTTAATTGGAAACCTGCGATCTGCATAAGTTCTTCACGGGTTTTGCTGTACACCGTCGATGTGGCCTCGGGTTCATCAGGTAGAAAGATTGGTCTAAACTTTGGGTCTACAACGCCCCCGGCCTCGGTATTCAAGCGCCTGGCGACTTCCTTATAGCCGGTTCCCGCACGCGCGCGGTGATTATCCGACGAGGCTATAAATCCCCAATTGAATCGCGTTGGATCTTTATCGGAGTCGTCGAAATTTGAAATGGCCAAGCCGTATTGCACACTGGTTCCCGGGCGGTGATTGAAAGAGGGTAAATAGCAATCCGTACACTGTCCGGACTCTAGCCACTCGCTTGGATCTTCGCTGGCCACGGCAAGATGATGCGCAACACCCATGTTGGCGGCCGCTTCGCGCGCTGTTTCCGCTTTTGCTTCGCACTCGGTTTCACCAAGCCCTTCAGCAAGACATCGTTGTTTGATGATCTCGCCAGTTCGCACACACGGTGGTGTGTAGCCGTCTTGTTTATCCACACATTTGGCTTGTGTGTCCGGAATTACTTCTTCAATATTCTGATAATCACGAAACTCTTCGGAATTACCATGCCCGGAATAGACTTCGATCAGGCTGAATTTTTCCGATAAGTGTCTTGCCTTTAGTTGTTTGTCCCAGGTGGTACCCGGCGGTGTGTAGTAACCCCATGACGAGCCGTGTGGAATTATAAGGGGATCCAGTCCTTGATCTTCCAGGCGGGCGATCAGGTCTTCCGGGTATTTTGCCGATTCAAAACAGTCAGCGGGCAATTGACTGGACGGCAGGTCAGGATCGCATTCCGGGGTTACCGCGATATTTTTGAAAAACGTGTTCAGGTCATAAATGATCTCACGGTTTTTAAAATCCGCCAATGCGAGTTTGGCCGGAAAGCTCGGGGTATTGGTGCGTAAAGCATTGGTAGCAATACCTTGTGCCGCGATCGGGCGTGCCGATACTTCATCGTCATCCAAGCCCATGAAAATAACATTCTTATGGCCAAAATGTTGACTGGGAAGCGTGCCCACCTGAGTCCATTCAAATCCCAGCATTGAGACCAGGTCAGGATTGGACTGGTCGGCTGACTTGGCCTGACACTGTCGAAGGGCTTGTTTGGTACGCTGCCAACGGAGCGGGGTAGACGCTTCTGCATGGTCGGTGATCGACCAAAAATCGATTGCCGAACAGTAGCGGGCATAGTCACAGGCATCGGCAACCGGATGGACACCCTTGCCATGATTGAGTGGCAGTGCCCACAAGAAGGCATCGGTTGAGTAGGTGGAGTGCACATGCAGGTCACCGAATAAAACCTGTTTACTCTTGTTTTCTTCCAATGTAACGGCAAGGTCGGCATCGCGCCGGGCAATAATTTTGACGTCAGGAACGGAATCTCCGTATGCAACCCCGGCTGTGCGTTCTTCGCCCCGTTGTCCGGATTCCACAGAGTTTGAGTAAAACTGCCAATAAAGATAAGTCACGATAAGTAAGAATCCTAAAACAGCAATAATTTTTTTCATTATGAATCTCTATGTTGGTAAATTTATTTTGTTCAGATATTTTATATATAAATTCCTAGTAAGTATATGGAAATAAAAAAGGCCCTCATTTGAGAGCCTTGCAAGCCAATTAGAACCGAGATCAGTCCGCTGCTTTACAACCCCCTTTAGAGGGGTCATTGCTATCTTGCCAATTGGTGTCTTTTTCACAATCTGCTGATGACCAGAGTTTATGGCAGTCCAGCACACCGTCACAAAAACATTCATCATTGGCGCCACCGCCTTCGCATACATAGCTGATTGGCGGTTGTGACAGTTTCAAGTCACTACTGGTCCCGCGATACGTTGTACGTCCGGGGCGTTTACCTAAAACAGCTTTATCCATGATTTTAGAAATTGACGTTTCTTGTAATTCTCCAACACCAATGTTCATGTCGGTTGTTCCGCCTTTTTCTCCACTTTCTTTGCTTGTTGATTGAGTGTCACCGGTTAAATACATATGCACGGTTTCTGCGGCAGGTTTGTCAGTTGCTGGTTTGGACACATCCTTGGTATTGTCTGTGCTTTCATTAGCAGATGTGCTAAGTACGTCAATCCATTCCTTGTGTTTGGCATCTTGAGAGCTTGTAGATTGTTGTACGACGTGTGTTAACTCATGGGCAATTAGACCTTTCCCGGTTTTTGAATCTGATTGTTTAGCATTTCCAATCTCACTTTCAACTTGAGTATTTATGTTTCCTTTAAGGGTTAAAGAATCGACATATTTATGACCGGGTGTAGTTTCTGATTTATTTTGAGGAGGCTTAGAGCTGTCATCAAGTGTTTCTTCATCAATGACACCTTTTTCTCCACTTTCCTTCATTTCACGTTCAATGGTACTCGCGCCAACAATGCCGTCAGATTTAAGATTCTTTTTCTTTTGGAATTCTACAACCGCCTTTTTGGTTTTCTCACTTTTCGGGATGGGGCTAGAAATACTTTCGACTTCGATCCATTCCTTGTGTTTTGCATCCTGACTGTTATCGGCGATACCAGGGTCCATATCATTGTGATTAACCCATTCTGGATTATGTCCAGGCACTCGACTTTCTGTGTCAACTGCTTCCCCTTTGATATCTCCCAATTTCATAAAAGCGGCTTTTTTCGCTTCTTCTTTGTCAGACAGTTTTTGCTCAGCCTCGGATTCAACAGCTTCTTCAGCCTCGGATCTCAACGTTTGTTTAGAGTGCTTTTTTATCTCAGCTGCAGACGGACCTTTAGCCGCATAAATAGTGCTTGCTTCAATGGCCACACTTGAAACAGTCAATAAAGTAATTAGTAACACGCCAACCTGAAGTAGCCTGGTGACGATTGGTTTAACAGTATGTGTTTGCATAGTGCTCTCCAAGTATATTTCTCAGCAACCATAATAAAACGGAGCGCAAAATACTATTCGGGATTACACGTGTAAAAATAGGCATGTGCTTGAGTAAAAGTGAATAATAAATCATCAGCAAATTTCCCAAATCCGTAAAAATTCACTAAATATACTCATAACTTATTGTATTTATTAGGTAAAATAAGCTGTATAAAATATAAACAAAATTGCTAAAAATTTAAGCTAGGAATTACAATAAGTTAAGAACTTATCTGATATAATGAATTCACTTTCAAAAGTAAGTAACTGATTTAAATGGGTAAGCCATGATTGAAGTTTACGATAAAACCGCGGTTCCACAGATGCTCAGTCTCGGCATCAACCGTGATTTATTGGCAAAAGCAAAAAAACTCAATCTCAATCTCAAGCAGGCGCTGGAAAAATACATCATCGAAGAGATCGTTAAGGCCGAAAAAGACGAATGGCTGGCCCAGAATCTACACATGATCGACCAGATGCAAAAAAGCGCCTAAACCCTACTTACCAAAAGCTCTATTTTAATTACTATTACTTGAATCCGGGTGTATTCCGGGCTTGCGGATACTGTTCCAAGTGCTTTTTTTTGCGTTGAATGGTTGTCAGGCTGCTCTGGTCATGACTCCAGCCAGGCGGGGCGAACAAATACCGCAAGCGATCACTCATACTCAAGCCACGTTGTAATTGGTCTTTGGCAATACCAACATAGCCGTGTATCGCTACTTTTGCCGGATTATACGTGTCCACATTGGTAACCAAACCGTAATCAACTTTTTCTTCTTTTAATTCTGGTACAAAAGTACCAAACATGCGATCCCAGATGATCAGTGTACCGGCGTAATTCGCATCCAGGTATCTGAGGTTGCGACCGTGGTGCACTCGATGGTGCGATGGGGTGTTCATGACAGCTTCAAACCACCTGGGCATTTTATCGATTGTTTCGGTATGAATAAAAAACTGGTAAAACAAGTTCAAGGAAGCAGCAAAAATAACCAGATTGGGATGAAAGCCAATAAATATTAATGGCAGCCTGAGAATAAATAAACCGGTAAACACATCAAACCAGGGCTGGCGTAATGCGGTGCTTAAATTAAATTGCCGTGAAGAATGGTGCACGATATGCGATGCCCAACACCAGCGAATTGTGTGTGAAAATCGATGCGACCAGTAATAACGCAGGTCGTCTATGAAAAAACATAGAATAAACACCGGAATACTGTACGAGAGATCAAGCAATCGATGTTGATAAGCCCAGGTGTATAGTGTCTCGAGGGCGCTTCCGAAGATCAAAGCCAGCGCAAAGCCAAAAATAACACTGCCGGTTCCCAGGGCAATACTCGACCAGGCGTCTTTCTTTTGGTATTCGCCAGTTACTTTGAAGCGTCGAATTAAATACAACTCGAGTAAGATGAAGGCAATGTAGATTGGCGATGCGAGTTCCGCAATATTGGGTAATTTGGGTATCTCACTCACGCTTAATTGCCTGGTTTGTTGTGTCCATCAACAACGACATCATTGTCTGGTTGAATTTCAGTATCTTTACTTTGAAGCGCATTCAGGGATTGCGGGGCAATTTTATTGTCGTATAAAAAATCCAGTAATATTTTTAACACGGGTTTTACATCATTTGGTGAAACGATCTCACTGGCCAGTACGTGGGTGTCTTCCGAATCATTATAGGCGACCAGTTTTTTCTTAATACTTCCAAGTGAGGTAAAATTTTCTTTAATGGCAGGAATGGAAATTACCGTATCCTTCTCGGAATAGACCATTAAAGTTGGAACGGTCAATGAACTTTTATCTATTTTTTTTATTTCCTTGAGCAATTGCACCATCGGGCGCACCGACTTTAGCGGATGATTGGTGCTCCAGTATTTTTCCTGTAATTCATTTTTTGGTGTCCAGGTGTGGTTTTTGCCAGCTGACCATTCGGCCAACTTTACACCAATGCCCAATGGCAGATCGATCATGTAAGCGCTTTTGTTGGGCACATCAAAATTTGGTGAGATCATTAATTGAGCCACAATCGCATCTGTGTCCTCGCGTGCAGCCAACCAGGTGCTCAAGGTAGCGCCGGTGGAAACAGACACAATAATTATTTTGTCCCCGATGGTTTTTGCTATTTGATAAGCCTCCAGGGCATCCTGCTTCCAGGCCCTGAGATTGTTATGCACCATATTTTTATTGCCCCGCCCATGTCCGGTTAGGCGAATATGGTAGGCATTGGCATTGAGTTCTTGCGCCAGAAGATCGCTTAGTGGTGCGCTTTCCTGGCGTGTTGCCGAATATCCGTGTAAATAGACAACCGCAAACTCTGTTTTTCGATTTTTATCGCCGGCCCAAACTATTGTTTTTTCAGCACCATCAATAACATCGTCAAACTGTTTTTCTGATTCATAAATGAAATTTTCTATTTCATTGATCGCGGGTAGCGCGGGTTGCTTAACTGGAAGACTCGGCAAATAGTGCACAATAATACCAAGTGCAAGCAGTGTAATAATAAAGTAAAAGGTCTTTTTAAGCATATAGGCGAGCTGAATTTAAAGAGATTTGAATAAAAGAAAAGGGCGCAAGCTTTGCAGCCGACGCCCTTGACTATACTGCTTAGGTCAAGAAATTAGAAACTTTTCTTGACTGTCAAACCATAAGTACGTGGTTGGTTAGGGTAGCCACTGAAGCTGCCCGCTTGAGCCACTGACGGGAATCCGCTTAACAAATACTGATCATTATTAACATTGCGTCCCCATAGCGTGAAGTTCCAGCCTTCAACAGTTTCAATACCAAAACTGGCGTTTAATGTATTCACTTGACGAGATGCCAATGAAGCAGGCACGTTATCCAGCATTTGGACATTGCTTTCATATAAATAGTCACCGCGAATAAAGCCGGTCCAACCATTGGCAAATTCAATGTCATAGGTGGCTGAAGTGGTCAAGCTTAGTGGATGTACGCCATTGACTCTCTGACCGGAAAGATCAACCGTGCCATCGATACCGGAAGCATTTGTAAAGGAATCGTATTTGGCACTAAGGTATGTACCGGCAATATTCAAGGTTAAATTGTCGGTCGCGTTGTAGACGCTATCAAATTCGAAGCCCAGTGTGGATTGCTTACCGGCATTAGCTAGCGAGAAGGCTGCACCGGTGAATATGTTTGACTGGAAACCTTCGATAACCTGATTAAATGCAGCAATGTTCAATGCACCACGGTCAAATTTGGTTTTCAAACCGATCTCAATCACATTCGAGTCTTCTGGACCAGCAAAACGGGTACCCGTGGTCAAGTTCGGAGTATTCAAACCAGCAGCAGTTATCGCTGCAAGATCTGACGGGAAGGGGCGTGAATCACGTGAGAGGTTCCATGACGTGGCTTTGAAACCAGTGCCAGAACTGACATACACATTGGTGCTGTCGTTCACGTCATAAGCAAAGCGCAAGGTGTATGTAGTGGCGCTTTCATCGGAAAGACCATCTTCAACCGGGTTCGGGAAGCCAACAAACTGTGGCAGGAACTGAACGCCTTGCAATTGTTGAATACCAGAAGTCACACCAGCGGTGATCGCATCAAACGTACCAGGAAACAGGCTCTCGATGAATCCAACATTTGCGGGTGTTGCAGGAACTCCAAAGAGGTCAAAAAACGTTTGAGCAAAGAAAGCCTGAGGAATGGCGCCGCCGAAGTCATTGAACAGATCAATGCTTGAGAAAATGTCATTGTTTTCTTGTGTTACACGAACTTCTTTTTCGTCACGCGTATGGTTCAAACCAAAGGTTGCGGTCAAGTTGTCAGACAGGTACCAATCGAACTGGGCAAATACAGAGGCGGCCGAGTTTTCCTGTGAAGCTGTATCGGTAATGCCTTGTCCAGGTTGAATAAAGGTATTGCCTACTGCTGCAGGTCCGAATAGTGCACCTTCAAGACCTGCCAGAGCACCAGGCGCTTGCAGGTCAACGAAGGAGCGAATGTCAGATCCGTAACGAAGATCGGTAATTGCACTAACATCTTCTTCGAAAAAGAATGCGCCAACCATCCAGTCCAAATTGCCTTCGCCCGCTGAACTCAAACGAAATTCTTGGGTAAAGGTCTCAATATCCTGGTTCAGTGTATTGGATCCTATCAAAGACGCGCTGGTGAAGTCTGAGTCTTGTGCGGTATCCAATTTCTGTTCACGTAGTGAAGTAATTGAGACAAAGTCATACTCATCATTACCTATATCAGCATGCAATGAAACACCGCTGGTCTCCAGTGCGTTTACGCTAGGTGTGTTTGAGTAATATTGATAGGCGAACGGGCTATTGCTTACTAAATTGCCACCCACGCCGCGTACAGCAGCACCAGTAGGTCCATCCAGTAAATTAGATACTCCACAACAGATTTCATCAAGTGAATTGAAGTCGGCAATCAAACGAAACTCTGCCGCATCTGATGGCGTCCACAGCAACTGGCCGCGCATACCAAAACGGTCGCGGTCATTTTCAGCAATACCGGTTCCAAAATCTTCAAAATAACCATCACGCTGGTTAACGTTGCCTGACAGACTGTATGCCAAATCTTCAGTTAAACCACCGGTTACGTCGCCTTTAGCAGCAACTAAACCATAGTTACCTACGGTTACTTCAGCAGAACCACCAAAATCATAGCTTGGTTTGGCCGTAACAACGCTGATTACACCGGCTGATGCGTTTTTACCGAATAAAGTACTTTGTGGACCACGCAATACCTCAACACGTTGCAGGTTTGGCAAATCCGAGATCGCACCCGCTGAACGTGAACGATAAACACCATCAATGAATACGCCAACTGAAGGTTCGATACCCGCATTATTAGCGCCATTACCAAAACCACGAATAACGAAGTTGGTGTTTGAAGAACTTTGCAGTTGTGTGATTCTTAAAGAAGGAACAACTGATTGCAGATCCAGTATGTCCAGGATCTGTGCTTTTTCGATAGTTTCTGCATCAGTAACACTTACGGCAATCGGTACTTCTTGCAAAGTTTGTTCGCGTTTGGTTGCGGTAACAATAATTTCCTCGATCTGACTTTCAGCCATAGCTGTAAAAGTCAGCGACGTACTAAGACAGCCCAAAACTGCCATTTTGATTAGTTTGTTGCTAGAGATGTTCATCTTTCCTCCGGATGTGATGATATTTAAAGTGATTTTCTAAATTTGGTCTGCTTTGAAATGAGCTCGAATTTCACTCACCCTGTAGCAATGTTGTGACAATAGTACATTAATTCATGTCTAATTTCTTCTGAAATATTAATGCTAGTATTAATTTAAGCTCATGAATTTATTGCATTTTGTATCAAAAGGTGAATTTTTCTAATATTCTCCAAAATTATTGGAATGAGAAATTTGTATTAATTTCACAACAAATGTACAAATATCTAGCAAAAACAATCAGATAGCCTATATTTGAGATATATATATTACAAATAAAGTAAATTGCCAAAAAGTATTTTGCAGTTGTTTAAGCATGTGCTGAATAAATAATAACCAGCTTCGAATGAAGTAAATTTATAACAATTTCATGATATTCGCTTGAGAGCAACAGAAACTGCGTTAAAACGCGTGTCATTAAGACGACAAATCCAGTTTTAGAGATATTTGGATAATGAAACGATCACTTCAGTGTCAATATCTGAATCCAGCTGCAAGTGCTTGGAGTAGGCCTTGATGCGATGATCGCACCAGCTTTCAACGGCGGTGTAAGCCTGTTCCATTTTAGGTTCGAAATCCTGTTTTGCGAGCAATCCTTGCTGGCCAGGAATCTCTGCTATGGCGAGTTGCTTTTCTTGTAATGCAACGAGTTTGGGCAAGATGTGTTTGTAATAGGTGGCTTCCGCTTTTTTGATCTTTTTTTTGCGATACAGCCTATCGATGTACAAAAGCTTTTCGATCAGACCAAATTTTTCTTTTGGAATATTGATGGTGGCTTTGTAGGTTATCTCGGATATACGCTTGGCTTGCTTGCGTATCTTGTTGTGGGGATCTGTGGGTAGCTTTTTAAACGCCCCCGCAAACGTAGCGAGCAACAGGGCGCTGGAAAATAGTCCGATACTGATCAGACTGGGCGCTCGTAATACGAATAAACCCAAAACTACAATTAATACATACCAGAAGAACTTTTGCATTATTAGGTTTCGTTTTTTAAAACTCAGACATTGCGGTTAAATACACTGCAACGACGTATACAGCAACATTTTGTTGCAGGTCTTTGATGTCAACTTTATCCAGGGTGTCATCCGCGGTGTGATGGTAATTGAAGTATTTTGTACCGTCTTGCGTGAATGCGTAAGTCGGCATGCCTTGTTCACGCATCGGTCGAAGGTCGGCGCCGCCACCGGATTCGTTGTTACCCATTTCAACACCGAGACTTTGAATGTTTTTAAATATTTGTTCTTTCAAAGGCAACATACTTTCAGGCAAAGTGGAAGCAAAACGCCAGATCTGGCCAGCACCAAAATCCGATTCCATGCCCACAATATGTTGTTCAGGCGAATCTTTATGCAGCCTGGCGTATTCGCGGGCACCACTCAAGCCAAACTCTTCATTGCCAAAATAAACCAGACGAATGGTGCGTTTGGGTTTGATGCCTGAGTCTTTTATGATCTTTGCAGCGGCAGTGATAATGCCAATACCCGATGCATCGTCAATTGCTCCGGTACCAAGATCCCAGGAGTCCAGATGTGCACCCAGTAATACGATCTCTTCAGGTTTTTCACTACCGATAATATCGCCAATTACATTCGCAGACATTTCATCGGGATAGTAACGCGCAGTCATTTTTAGACGCAATTTAACCGGTTTGTCACCTGCGTTTTGCACAGCATAAGCAAGTATGTCGGCATCTGCATTGGTCAATGAAGCGGCTGGAATCTTGCCAATAGCTTCATCGTATTGACCCATGCTTCCTGTATGAGCAAAGCGATGATGGGAAGTGCCTGCAGGTCGGATCACAACCGCAAGTGCCCCTTTTTTTACCGCGTTTTGAGCGCCACTCCAGCGTTCTCGACCCGCAACACCATAGCCACTACCGTCTTTTGTCGCTTGCATGCGGCGATTGAAAAATACTATTTTTCCTTGCACCTCGGAATCAGGCAGGGCATTGAGTGTTTCCACAGTCTCGGTCATTAGCACTTCGGCATCGAGCGCGGAGTCCCCGGTTCCGATACTTCCACCTAACGCTGTTGCGATCAGCTCAACTGGGTAAGGCGCTGTAATCTGTACTTGAGTTTCACCGCGAACCCAGTGTGGAACGGCAAAAGTCTGGGTATGTACATTGTTAAAACCCATTTGCTCGAGAGTTCTCAAGCCCCAGGCAACCGCCGCTTTATCCCCGGGGCTTCCAGCCAAGCGCGGTCCCACTTGCATGGTTAGCGATTCTGTCAATTGGTAGGCAATTTGGTCATTTAAGGCTTTTTGTGCAAGTTGTTGCGCAAGCGGGTCTAATTGTGAGGGAGCCACTTCAGTGATCTTTTCAGTACTGGCACAGGAAGCTGCAAAGGCCAGTGAAACAAGGATAATAAATCTTACAAATCCCGGCATTATTGATTTCTCCTTACTTGGGAATGTGTATCTATGTTCAAAACAACAATGCTTAAAAATCAGGAAGACTTGAACAATTGTTAACAGGCACGAATTATGTCATATTAGTCCGAACAAATGGCATAATAAGCGCCTGAAATTAAACCCTTTATTCCTGAAAGTTACCAACATGTCCCAAGCTGCAAAAAAACTAAGCCTCGCTGAACGAGCTGATAAACACTGGTTGTATGAAAAGTCGGTGCAAGATGTAGAAGTTGAAGTGGAGTTACTCACGAAAACCTACGAAGACTTGCGTGGCCGCAAACCACTTTCATTACGCGAAGATTTTTGCGGAACAGCCAATCTGTGTCGCGAATGGATCCAGAGTGATACCCAGCGTACGGCAATTGGTGTAGATATCGATGCCAGTGTATTGACCTGGGGCAAGATCAATCACATGAGCAAACTGGATAAAGAACAAAAAAGCCGTTTGCAATTGATTGAAGGTGACGTACTGACTAGTAACACCGATAAGGTCGATATTAATGTCGCCATGAATTTCAGTTACTGGTTATTCAAAACCCGGGATGAATTGAGAAATTATTTCATCCAGGCCAAACAGCACATTAAAGAAGATGGTATTTTCATGCTGGACTGCTTTGGTGGTTCCGAAGCGTTTGAAGAACTCAAAGAAAAAACCAAACACAAGGGCTTTACTTATGTTTGGCATCAGGCGAAATACAATCCGGTCAATGGCGATTATCGTTGCCACATTCATTTCAAGTTCCCTGACGGTTCCCGGATCAAAAAAGCCTTCACCTATGAATGGCGTTTGTGGACGCTTCCCGAGATCCAGGAGCTTCTGAAAGAGGCCGGCTTTAGTAGAGTGGATGTTTACTGGGAAGATGAAGACGATGATGGTGACGGCCTCGGTACCTACACGGCCGTTAGCAAAGGCTTGCCGGATGCTGGATGGGTTTCCTATCTGGTGGCACAAATATAAAGTCAGTATTTATGTTTATTCGAAATTTAACCCAACGGGCAGATGTGTAAATGGCGCTAAAATCTGAAGTGACCATTTTGTTTGCCGATATTGTGGCAAGCACCGAGCTTTTTGATCTGCTCGGTGAAAGTCAGGCGCGCGAGACCATAAATTATTGTTTGCACATCATGCGTCGTGCCGTACTCGATAATAATGGCACAGTAGTAAAAACCATTGGTGACGAGATCCTAGCCACCTTTTCCATGGCCGATGAAGCTCTGGAAGCCGCACAGCAAATGCATGAAAAAATCTCCGATACCTTGGTGGTCAAAGGTCGCTCCATCAAATTACGCATCGGTGCCCACCACGGAATGATAACCCGAGAAAAAAATGATATATCCGGGGCGGCTGTACACATGGCCTCGCGTATGGGCAACCAGGCCAAATCCGACCAGGTCGTGATCAGCGGTTACATGCGTGAAATGCTTGGTAGTCTTTGGAAATCATCAACCCGTCAGATCGATCTGACGCGTGTTCCGGGAATAGCTGAAGAGGTTGAATTGTACGAAGTCCATTGGAAATCGGAAGGCGTGACCAGCATGGTGCCGGTAGCAAACTTCAGGGACTTTGAGGTCGACAAGGGTTTTTCATTGCAGCTTATTTATAATGGCAGAGAGATTGTTATTGACGAAAACAGTCCCTATGCAAACCTCGGACGCTCTGAAGAAAATGAAGTACCGGTGAACCATGATCTGGTTTCAAGAGTGCATACCCGGGTAGAACTGTACAAAGGCAAATTCAGACTGCAGGATAAAAGCACTAACGGGACTTATGTCAGACCAGCCTCCGGTCAGCCGGTATTTGTGCGCCGTGATTACCTGACTCTGAGTGGCAGTGGCATGTTTGGATTAGGCCAAGACGTAACCGCTAATTCTCCCTACGCAATTCGCTACATCATTAGAAAAACCAATGCCTAGCTAGCTTTTTCCTGATTCGATTCCCGGATCTTTCCTGACTTTATTTAACCGACTTGATCTTACTGATCTAATTATCCGTTGTTGGCGGGTCAACCGGTGTGATGCGGGCTAATATTCCAAAGTCCGGATGGTCGATGTAATGGGTTTCATTACTGCGTAAGCGACGCCGTTCTTTCAGGGGAATAGTAATACTGTCGGGTTCGGTGCTGGCTGTAAGGGTTTTTTGCACATGAAAATCCAGGTGTAAATATCGCCCCAGATACATTGTCACTGTTCCGTTGATCCCGGGCACCCAACGTCCAATTCGGATGGCGCCAGCCTCATTTTTTGCCAATCCTTGTTGTTGCCAGCCAAAGTGTTTGAGGAGTCTGAAATTGCGACTGCCACGAATCTTGCTGGCTTCGTCAGTCATTACCAATTGTTCATTTTTGGCCAGATTGAATTGACGCAAACTCAGGTAATCGGCGCTCTCCGCAATGCGTTGTTCGCCTTCCGGTGAAGGGCTTTGATTTAAATGCTCAAAAAAGATCAACTCAACCTGATAGAACCTGGGTTCACTGGCGAGCATGCTTGACAAGCTGAATGTCAGAGCGATCAGCAAGGTAAATTTAAACAACGGGGTGAAATTTGATTTTTTCATAAGGTTAATAATAACAAACTCTATCGAGTTAGTGGCTGCCTTGATCAGGCAAATGGTGTGGCGAGCTCTTGCAACAGACTGTGTAAAAACTCGAAACGTTCAGTGACTGAGTCGAATTCTGCAAAAAAGCGCATACGGTCAGCGCCTAATAATTTGTACATGTGCGGGTTGCTCCGGATCAAACGGATCAATTGCATGGGTTCAATCACAGTATCCGGGTCAAAAACGAGGGTGCCTGCGTTGTCGTCCATGTCAATTTTGTTTATGCCGATCTTGGCGGCTTCCAGCTTGAGTTTGCTGATAGCGAGTAGGTTCTTCACTGGTTCCGGCAAAGGACCAAAGCGATCGATCAGTTCGGCGTGCAGTTCCTGCAAAGTCTGTTCATCTTCCACGCTGGACATGCGTTTATACAGGATCAGGCGTAAATGCACGTCCGGCATGAAGTCTTCAGGCAATAATGCTGGGATGTGTAAATTGATCTCTGGACCACGGTGTAAAGGTTTTTCCAGGTCGGGGATTTTACCCGAACGCAAGGCATCAACTGCGCGTTCCAGCATTTCCATGAACAAGGTAAAGCCGATTTCCTGTATTTGACCGGACTGACCTTTACCAAGTAATTCGCCGGCGCCACGGATCTCAAGATCATGGGTTGCCAGCATGAAACCTGTCCCGAGTTCATCCATGGATTCGATCGCCGCAATGCGTTTTTCGGCATCATCGGTGAGAGCTGAACGGTTGGGGATGATCAAATACGCATAAGCGCGGTGGCTCGAGCGTCCTACGCGCCCGCGTAACTGGTGTAATTGGGATAATCCAAATCTGTCGGCGCGGTTGATCACTATGGTGTTGGCGGTCGGGTTATCAATGCCACTTTCAATAATTGTTGTGCATAATAAAATTGAAAAGCGTCGATGATAAAAATCCAGCATAACTTGCTCAAGTTTTCCTTCACTCATTTGACCATGTGCAATACGGATCTCGGCTTCGGGCAGCAGTTGCTGCAATTCGTCAGCAATGTTCTCCAGTGTTCTGACTTCGTTGTGCACAAAATATATTTGTCCGCCACGCCGCAATTCACGCAAGCAGGCTTCCCGGATCAAACTCGCGTCCCAGGTACTGATGAAGGTTTTTACTGCCAAACGGTCAACCGGTGGGGTGGTGATCAATGACAATTCTCGAATGCCACCCAAAGCCATATTCAAAGTACGCGGGATGGGTGTAGCGGTTAGGGTTAATACATCCACTTCGCTACGTAGATCTTTTAGGCGTTCCTTGTGGCGTACACCAAAACGATGCTCTTCATCGACTATGATCAGGCCAAGGTCTTTGAATTTGACGTCTTTGGATAATAATTTATGCGTCCCGATGACCACATCAACCCTACCTGCCGCGAGTTGTTGCAACACGCCTTTGGCTTCCTTGGCGCTGCGAAAACGTGACAAGACCTCCACTTTGAAAGGCCAGTCGACAAAGCGATCACGAAAACTCTGGTAATGCTGCTGGGCCAATAATGTGGTTGGTACCAGCATGGCTACTTGTTTGCCCGCATTGATGGCAACAAAGGCTGCGCGCAAAGCAACTTCTGTTTTCCCAAAGCCGACATCGCCGCACACTACGCGATCCATGGGTTGGGCGCTACGCATGTCATCCAGAACATCATCAATGGCAGCGGCTTGATCCGGGGTTTCTTCATAGGCAAAAGCCTCGGCAAACAAGCGATAGTCGTGTTCGTCTATGCCGAATGCGTGGCCTTGTCTGGCGGCTCGACGCGAATAGATATCCAGAAGTTCAGCGGCAATGTCATGGACCTTTTTAGCCGCACGTTTTTTCGCGCGTTGCCATTGATCCGACCCCAGTCGATGCAAGGGTGCCTTTTCCGGACTGCTGCCGGTGTAGCGACTGATCAGGTGCAAGGCCTGCACGGGTACATACAATTTGTCATTTCCGGCATAGTGCAAAAGCAAAAATTCACTGGTCAAGCCGCCCACGTCCAATGTTTCAAGGCCCATATAACGGCCGATTCCGTGTTGTTCGTGTACCACCGGGCTACCCGCGCTTAAATCGGTGAGATCCCGGATGATGGTTGCGGGGTCGCGTTGTTGTCTGTGGCGACGCGATTGTTTGACCTTTTCCCCGAATAACTGGGCTTCGGTGATTATCGTAAAGTCTTGTGCCTGAATGCCATCATCCAGTGGTGCTACACACAAACCAATAGCCGGTTGTTGCAAACTGAATTGCTGCCAGTTCTCACATTCAACATAAGTGAGTTGATTTTCCTTCAGATATTCAGCCACGATCTCTCTACGCCCGGCAGAATTGGCAATGATCAAACATGGTTTAGTGTGTTTGGTCAGAAAATCCTGTAAGACATGCAAGGGGTACTCGTGCCGGGTATCGATCCGTAAACTCGGTAGAGTCCCGGTGTGAAAATTTTGCCAGGCGAACTGGCTATCATCCAGTTGTAAGGCCAGTGGATCGAGTTCTTTGCGGTTTAAATAAATACAGGGCAGAGTGTTGGCAATGTCTTCCAAGGGTTGGGTCGGCAAGAAAATTTCATCGGGTCGTAGTACCGGGTATTCAATGTCGTGGGCGCGCTGCTGATAGCGGCCCTCAATCTCGGAGTTTATTTCGGTGAGTTTTTCTGTAAAGCTGTGCTTATCCATCTGATGTAAAACCAGAGTGGCCTGTTCGGGTAAATAGTCGAACAAGTTGTCGCAATACTCAAAAAACAAGGGCAGAAAATACTCAATGCCCGGAGGGATATTGCCTTCCGAAATATCCTGATAAACCGGACTACTGGTCGGGTCACCTTCGAAACGTGCACGGAAATTATGCCGAAAGGTTTTACGCGCTTCAGCGTGCAAGGGAAACTCACGCGCTGGTAATAAACGCAATTCCGGCAGTTTGGCGATACTGCGTTGGGTATCGACATTAAAACTGCGAATGCTCTCGATCTCACGGTCAAACAGGTCGATTCGATACGGGATGTGGCTGCCGCTGGGGAACAGGTCTAAAAGACTTCCACGCACGGCAAACTCACCCGGACTTCGCACTTCACTGACCGCGTAATAACCGGCTTGTTCGAGTTGTCGGCGAAATTCATTCAGATCGAATTCCTGGCCGGGTGTTAACAACAGACTGTTGTTGCGGATGTAACTCTTGGGGGGCAGACGCAGTAAGGCGTTACTTAAACTGCAAATGACAATGTGTGAGCCGGTCTTTGCATTTGAGTTGATCTGGCTGATATCAAACAGGGTCTTGAGCCGCTGCGAAATGATATTCGGGTGTGGCGAAAAGCGGTCATAGGGCAGGGTTTCCAGATCACTGAAATGCATAACGCGGGGTATTGAATGGTCACTTTTTTGCTCTGCCAGAAAAAAGTGCAAAGCCTCTTCCAGGCGTATCGCTCCGTGCGCGCTGGCACACAAGACCAGATAAGTTCCCGATTGTTTTTGCGCCGCTGAGGCCAGGGCAAACGCATCGGCATTTCCGTAGAGTTGACCCCAGAGCACTGCAGGCAGACCGGAATCCGGAAGTGTCAGGTCTTGAATTTCGAAAGGCTTGGATTGCGGCATATTTTCTGGTCTGGAAAACAAACAACCTTTCCGAAGAAAGGTTGTTGGGTTAAATCCAGTAAGTGACAGCTTAGGTTAGTTCAAAACGTTTTCTATTAAGTATCTGTTTATAAAATCTTAGCAAGGGTCTTGAAAATTGTTCATTCCTTAACGTTTGCGATTAGCGACGGCATGGATCACATTGTTGTATTCGAAATACACGATAAAATCCTTATAACGCCAACGCGTAATCGGAGGTTGCCCAACTGGCGCATAGGTCTGAACCGGCTCGCCGTACTTTTTTCTGACTTGTGCTTTGCTAATGCCTTTTTTTGGTTTTGCGTCACTGTAAAATTGTGCCGTATTTTCAATAACCAGGGTTTCCGCAACCAGAGTGTTGTCGCTAAAGCCTGAATACATGCAAGCCCCAAGACAAAGTCCTAATGCAGTGGTGACAATTTTTGTGTTACGCATAATTAATCTCCTTTCGATTACAGGGTCTATGATAGCACTTGCGGCAGGCTTTCAATAGTCAAAAAAGGCATTTTTTGTTTAGAATATTGTTATTCAAGACAGTTTATATCTGATTAATTCAGACTATTTTCATTCAAGTCGTTCACAGTCGCTATAATGCAGTGCATGCCAGATACGCAGAACAAACCGCTAGACGCCATCACGCAAAGTGGATCGTTGGCAGGAATTAAACAAACACCGCTGGAGATCGCACTGGGCTGGCGATATTTCAGGAGTCGACGTCGCAACGGCTTTGTCTCTTTCATTGCGCTGGTCTCCTTGCTCGGAATCATGCTCGGCATTTCGGCTTTGATCGTGGTTGTCTCGGTCATGAATGGCTTTGGGAATGATTTACGCGAACGCATTTTGGGTTCCAGTACCCATGTGATCATCACGCCTAAACAGGAACTTCTCAATACAAAGTCAGTGCCCACACCGCTTGACGATAAAAGTATTCGAGCCTTGCTTGCCAATACAAATTATTCATTTGAACTTGCGCCTTACGCGAAAGGCTTTGGCATGCTGGCCAATCGCGAAAGTCTGGCGGGTGTGAACATGCATGGTATTGAACCTGAGCGGGAGGACCTGGTCACGCGCTTAAGTGAGCGGATGCTGATCGGATCCAGTCAGGCCTTAAGTGCGGGCAGCGACCTGATCTTGATTGGCGATGCTCTGGCGGTTGAATTGAATGTGTCGGTTGACGATGAGGTTACCTTGATTCTGCCACAAAGCCAGGCGCAAGCCGTCGATCTCACCCCCAAACTGCGACGCTATAAGATTGCCGGTATTTTTCATTTTGATCATCCCGAGATCAACAAACGCGATATCTATTTGCACAAGGTCGATCTTTTGCGACTGCAAGCGTATGCCGAGAACACCAGCGCTTACCGTTTGCGTTTGTCCGATCCGTTTGCTGCACCGGAAATTACCCGGCACTTACTGGCACAAACCGAATTGAAAGATTATTCGGTTTCAGACTGGACTCAAGAGCAAGCGAGTATTTTTCGCGCCGTGAAAATGGAAAAGACCGTGATGTTTATTTTGCTGTTACTGATTGTTGCGGTGGCGGCGTTCAATATTGTATCTACTTTGATGATGGTGGTTAAAGACAAGCGCCACGACATTGCCATATTACGCACCTTGGGTATGACACCACGCTCGGTGACCCGGATCTTTTTTGCCCAGGGCATGTTCATCGGAAGCATCGGCACACTAGCCGGAGTGGGTCTGGGCGTTTTATTGACCCTGAATATAAATCGCATTATGCCAATTCTGGAAAGCACTTTTGGTTTCAGCTTGTTCCCCAAAGATTTGATGTTGATCCAGGGATTACCCGTCGACATCCAGTCTGGCAATATTGTGTTAACGATGGTTCTGGCATTGTTGCTGACGGCATTGGCGGCAATTTACCCTGCACGGAAAGCGGCCTTGATCGAACCGGGTGAGGCCCTGCGTTATGAGTAAGGTCACTATGCAAACCAAATGCTGCAAGGACGTTCTGCATGAAATGGTATGAGATCAGTATTGGCCGGCGTTATGCGAAAGGGCGTTCGGGTACCGAGAAAAAAAGCAGTTTTATTGGCGTTATCTCACGCATTGCCATGAGTGGTATTGCCATCGGGGTGATGGTCTTGATCACGGTCTTGTCGGTGGTGAACGGTTTTGAAAGTGAGCTGGAAAAACGCATTCTTTCGCTGTCGCCGCATGCCTCGGTTATGGGCACTGAAAAACGTCTCGATAATGCACCGCATATTATTTCCACCGCAAACCAGATCGATAATGTGGTCAAAGCCACACCATACATTGAAGATTATGGCATGTTGACCTTTGCCAGTGGATTGAATGCGGTGCAAATTCGTGGCATTAATCCGGAAGACGATCTGGCTGATCTCGCTGATCAGCAGCAGATCACCCAAGGCTCAATCGAAAGTTTGGCTGACCGCTCTTACGCCATTGTGATCGGGTCCCAATTGGCCAAAGAATTGCGTGCTAACGTCGGAGATAAAGTCGTGTTGTTGATCTCGCAAGGTACCTTGACCCCGGTCGGTATGATGCCACGCATGCGACGTTTTACCGTGGCCGCGATCTTTGAAGTGGGTATGCACGAGTTTGATAAAAATGTGGCTTTTATACATATTAAAGACGCCGCGCGTTTGTATCGCATGGGCGATGCCGTCAGCGGGGTGCGTTTGTATACCGAAGATCCGTTTACTGCCGGTGATACGGCGGTGCAAGTTGCTGAAGCCGCCGGTGGTTTATATTATGTGCAAGATTGGACACGCAATAATCGTAATCTGTTTCGCCAGGTTGCTGCCACCAAACAGATCCTGTTTATTGTTTTGCTCTTGGTAATTGCGATTGCGGCCTTTAATATTGTGTCCACGTTGATGTTGGTAATTGATGACAAGCAGGGCGATATTGCCATATTACGCACCATGGGCGCCAAGGCCCGACAGATCATGGCGGTGTTCATGACCCAGGGTGCGGTGATCGGAGTGATTGGAACCATCTGGGGTGTGGTGTTGGGAATTATTCTTGCCTTGAACATCGAACGAATCATTGGCTTTTTTGAATCAACGTTTGATCTGGATATATTAGCCGACGATGTTTATCTGATCACCGATCTGCCCTCGGCGATCAACTGGCCGGATATTGTGTTAATTGCCCTGATCGCGATCGGCTTGTCGTTGGCGGCAACCCTGTATCCTGCCTGGAAAGCTTCACGTACCGAACCGGCGCAAGTTTTACGCCACGAATAAAGCGACAAAAAAAATTATGAATAATCAGATTGTTTTGCATTGCGAAGAATTAACCCGCCAATTCACCGACGGTGAACGTGTGATTAAAGTGCTCGAGGGTATTGATTTGAAACTCATGGCGGGGCAGTCTTTGGCGGTCATCGGTGCCTCGGGCTCGGGTAAAACCACACTCTTACAACTGCTGGGCGGTTTGGACACGCCAAGCTCCGGGTCGGTGTCTATCTGTGGTAATAATCTAAGTGCCGTGAGTGAATTGAAACGCGGTGACCTGCGTAACCGCTATCTGGGTTTTGTGTATCAGTTTCATCATTTGTTACCGGAATTCTCGGCCCTGGAAAATGTGGCCATGCCTTTGTTGATACGGCGCGAGAAATCCGAGGTAGCGTTTGCGGCAGCCAAAGACATTTTGGAGCAGGTTGGATTGGGTCATCGATTAACGCATAAACCCGGGATGTTGTCGGGCGGCGAACGCCAACG
>JABDMI010000002.1 GCA_013001575.1 Gammaproteobacteria bacterium | reverse complement strand
TCAACCAAAGTGTCACGTTCCGACCTGATCGACCAAGGCTATGACGAAGTGCTTCTGGCAACCGGAGTGTTACCGCGTGAATTGAATTTGAATGGTATTGATCACGAAAAAGTTTTGACTTACATCGATGTTTTAAAACATAAAAAAGACGTGGGCCAAAAAGTTGCTTTGATCGGTGCCGGAGGCATCGGATTTGATGTGGCTGAATATCTCAGTCACCTTGGTAAGTCACCGGCCACCGATGTGGAATTATTCATGGATGAATGGGGTGTGGACATGAGCCTCACGAACCGCGGCGGATTGAAAAAACATCAGCATATTCCCGAAAGCCCGCGTGAAATATATCTGTTGCAACGTAAAACCAGTAAACCGGGCAAAGGACTGGGCAAAACCACCGGCTGGATCCATCGCTTGTCGCTGACTAACCGTAAAGTGAATATGATCCCTGGTGTGCAGTACGAAAAAATTGATGATCAGGGACTGCATATTTCCATTAGTGGTGAACCTCAACTGCTGGATGTGGACAATGTTGTGATCTGTGCCGGTCAGGTGCCATTGCGTGAATTGCAAGAGCCGCTTGAGGAGGCCGGAATCAAAGTGCATTTGATCGGTGGGGCCGACGTTGCCGCAGAACTGGATGCCAAACGCGCGATCGATCAAGCCACGCGTTTGGCCGTCACGCTTTAAGTTAATGCAAGCGCAACTCGCACTGGATTTTCCTGTCACATGCGAGAATAGCTACACCATCCGTATCAGCAAGCGCGCCAAGCGACTGTCAATCTATTTGCATAATTCCGGCAAGGTGGAAGTTGTGGCGCCACAGCGTGCTTCAAATAAACGCATTCAGGCATTTATTCACGATCACCGGGACTGGATTGAAAAACACAAAAGCAAACTTGATCTGGCAACCCAACAGCGAGATCACAGCACTCGACCAGATAGTATCAAACTTGAATTCCTCAAACGTTCCTGGCGAATTGTGTACAAACCCGGCGCGAAGGAGATAGCCGTTCATCAAGACTGGATTGAATTACCAGCTCTGAATAAAGACACAGAAAATGTGAATTTACTTGCCGCCTGGCTTAAGCAACAGGCCGAGTGTCATATCACGCCACTAATGCAGTCGCTCAGCGAACAAACCGGCCATGTGTATCGTCGACTAACCTTTCGCGGACAAAAAACCCGTTGGGGAAGTTGCTCGCCCAAGGGCAACATCAATTTGAATTATTGTTTGCTTTTTTTGCCTGAGAATTATGTACGTTACGTGTTGCTGCATGAGCTTTGTCATTTGCAAGAACTCAATCATTCGCCAGCATTCTGGAATCTGGTTAAATCTTTTGAATCGAACTACAAACGTCTGGATAAAAAACTCAACGATTATTGGGTGAACTTGCCACACTGGCTGGACCTGCGTTTCGAGAAGTTAACCGACGAGCAGGAAATTGTAGTAATGCATGTCTAACCCTGGCTAAAAGATATGTTGTGCCAGAAATTTCAAAGTTTTGCTCGCAGATTCCTGGAAAACAAAATCAGCAGAACTGCTTAGCGGGGTAGCATTGGGGTTTATTTCAACGATTGTGGCATTGTTTTGCCGTGCCAGGTCAGCCAAGCCAGCTGCCGGGTGAACTTGTGACGACGTTCCAATGGAAAAAAACAGATCGCAATTTTTAACCGCCATGATCGATAATTTAGACGCACGCGGCGGGATCGATTCACCAAACCAGACCACACCCGGTCGCAACATAATATTGCATGCCGGACAATGTGGAATTGCATCCGATGAGTTATCGGAATTAACCTCGACATGCTGACAGACATTGCATTTATTGGTTGTGATATTGCCGTGAAATTCGATCACGTCGAGTGAGCCTGCGGCCTGGTGCAAACCATCTACGTTTTGAGTGATCAAGCGTGTAAAAGGATAGGATTTTTGTAATTGCGCTATTAAATTATGGGCATCATTGGGTTGTGATTCAGCAACTAATTGCCGCCGCCACTGATACCAGTCCCAGACGATCTTGGGGTTTTGGCTAAAGGCCTGCTGGGTGGCCAACTCTTCGGGCTTGTATTGTTCCCATAAACCAATTTGTGCGTCACGGAAGGTAGGTATTCCCGATTCTGCCGAGACTCCAGAGCCAGTTAGGATTGCAATACCCTTACTGGCTTTGATTAAACTGGCAACATCGGCATACATGGTTTTGTTCAATGTTTATTTTCCAACATGATCAAGCGTGAATCATCCAGTGCGGCGCTGCGATGGAAAGTTATTTTTTGATATTCAGGATCCATAACGGTATTCAGAAATACGTCAAAACTTGGCCACTCAACCACAAATACCCTGTCCCAGGTTTCATCTTGTGGCCCGATCATGGTTGCCAGGGCATTGCTGTATAAACGCATAGAAGCGTTAACCGACTTGAGTATCGGGAACGCGAGGTCAGAATAACGCTGATAGGCCTCAATCCCGGAGCACGCAGTGGCTTGATCTTCCTTGGAGTATTTTGCCGACACCCTGAAGCGCAGCATATTCAACATCAGAATCGGGGTATCCAGTGCAACCCTGTCTTTGGCGGCCTTGAATTGTCCAGAGGTAGGGTCAATGTGATGCATGGTGTTTTTCATCCTGTGCTACTATCATTTCACAAACATCATACTATTAAATTACCCATGCATTTCAAGAACTCCGCCGATCAAAAGATCTTTTACCAATCCTGGCTTGTGAATCAAGCTCGAGCAGTCATTGTTATCGCACATGGTCTGGGCGAACATTCCGGCCGTTATCAACATATTGCCGAGGCCTTGAATGCCGAAAATTACTCGGTCTATGCGCTTGACCATCAGGGGCACGGTCAATCTGAGGGTAAGCAAGGCCATGTGCATGCCTTTAGCGATTATCACACCGATTTGCAGCAGTTAGTCGCAATGACGAAAAATGAAAACCCGAATATTCCCTGTCATTTATTGGGTCACAGTATGGGGGGATTGATCGCCACAGGCTATGCCTTAAGACATTCCGATGTCGACAGCTTGATCGTATCGGCGCCGGCTTTTGGTGTGCCTGGTAAAGCGGCTAATATGCAGCTTAAGATCGGGGCTTTTTTAGGACGATTTTTATCTGACACGGCTTTATCAAATAAAATTGATCCAGCGTATGTGTGCAGTACCCAAACGGTGGTTGATGCTTATGTCAATGACCCGCTGGTACATGATCAGATCACCTTGGGCTGGGGACGTGCCTTAGTGGCTGAACAAAAATATATTCATGAACATTTGCATGAATTGCACATACCTTTTTTATTATTAGTACCTCAGTGTGACAAACTTACCGACCATACGGTTACAGAAAACTGGTTCACACTTGTACCTGATGGCAACAAGGAAATGGAAATTTATCCGGACTCGTATCACGAGGTCTTGAATGAGGCCAAAGAGGGTCCAGAGGCAGTACAAAAAATTATCCACTGGCTAAATGAACTTCAAACCTGAATTTTATTGTGGTTTATTATTGTGTACATTGTTCGCATGTCAGAATTCGGCAATCAATACTTTGGAGAGTAAATTAGTGAATACAGTAAAAGGGGAATTCACAGTGAAAATGACCCCACTTGAGGGCAGTCATATACTAAAACTGGAAAAGCAGTATCATGGGCCGCTGCAAGCAAGTGGCTTCGGTGAAATGCTGGCAACGCGAAGCAAAGTAGAAGGATCGGCAGCGTATGTGGCCATTGAAACCGTGTCCGGTACGCTTGAAGGAAAGGCGGGCGCGTTTACCTTGGTGCATCGTGGTGTTATGCAAGGTGAAGATCGCGAACTGCTGGTGACGATTGCGCCAGACAGCGGCACAGATGTACTTCAAGGTATCAGTGGTTCACTCGACATCAGTATAGAAAACGGCAAGCATTATTATATTTTGACTTACGAGCTGCCTTGAAATAAGTTAATTGAGGGCGTATTCGTTTTGTGGCTTATTCCTTGACGCTTATTTTGCCATTACCAATTTCGTTAAATTTTAATAACAGCGCTTCATGCAAAGAGTTGGGAACACTTATTTCCAGGCGCACCTGTTCGGTAAATTCCTTGCTATTCACAACTATTTCGGTTTGCTCAAACCAATGCTCTATGCTGGCTAATAAATTGTAGGGAGTTTCGATTTGGAGACTCATACGCGGTATAAACTCTACGCTCTCCAGTTGTAAAAGCGCTTCGCTGGCACATTTGGTATAGGCGCGCACCAGACCGCCTGCGCCCAATTTGATGCCACCAAAATAACGTGTAACCACTATTACGCATTGTCCAATTCCCGAATGTTGTAATACATTCAATATGGGCTTACCTGCGGTACCTCTGGGTTCGCCATCATCGGACTGATCCATGCCGGTATGATCTTGCGGTTCAC
>JABDMI010000001.1 GCA_013001575.1 Gammaproteobacteria bacterium | reverse complement strand
TGCATGGTCCCAGCGGCACAATATCAATTGATGCAGCTGACAAGATCAATCTTATGGCCTTACAGGGCAACAATTCAGAACTCTTGGCCTCTGTGACTGACCTCGAAGCGGGTAACTATCAGTGGATGCGTTTACTGGTCAATGCTGAAGAAGGCGTGATGGATTCCTACATTGAGTTTGACACAGAATCTTTTCCATTACGTATTCCATCCGGTGCGCAAAATGGTTTAAAACTTAATCGTCCATTTGTGATTGCCGCGGGCAGTCGTACCGATTTCACTATTGACTTTGATCTAAGAAAATCGGTTCACAAACCATCTGCCCAAAATGCCGATTACATCCTGCGCCCAACCTTGCGTGTTGTGAATAATCTGGAAGTGGGTACTGTAATAGGAACAGTTGCGGCTGATATCCTCACCAATAATAATTGTGCTGAAGGCACTGCTGTATATTTGTTTGACGGTCTTGCTGCAGTTGCCGATGATATAGACGGTTTGGATGCTGAACCGGTTACCACTGCCAATGTCACGATTGATACTAACACCGGTGCGGGCAGTTATGAGATTGGATTTGTGGAAGCGGATCTGGATTACACAGTCGCTTTGACCTGTACTGCCGATCTGGATGATCCGGAAGTAGATAATCTGAATACCACGGCAACGCCGCCTGTTGAAGATGTATTTTTCATAGATCAGCAAAATATTACTGTACAAGCAGACACCGAGACTATTGCGAATTTCTGATTACTCGTCAGCAAGTAATAATTTGAACCGGCTTCGGCCGGTTTTTTTTATGATTACATTTAATTGCCCTTGAATTCCTAAGCTTTTATATAACGCTTGAGTTAAAATCTACCGCACTCTCTGCTAAGAAAAATTACCCTCATGAGCCTGTTCGACATCCTATCCGCCCTGTTGGTTTTGACTGCTGTTTTCAGCTATCTCAACCACCGCTTTTTTAAATTACCGACCACCATCGGCATTATGTTATTGAGCCTGGTATTTGCGAGTGTGATTATTTTTATCGGAGGCTTTATCCCCGGATTACGAGAATCGGCAGAGGCTTTGGTAGTATCCATCGATTTCAACGAGACGGTCTTGCATGGCATGTTGAGTTTCCTGCTTTTCGCGGGCGCGCTGCATGTGAATTTGAATGACTTGCGCGAACAGAAATGGGTCATTGCGATTTTGGCTACCTTTGGTGTGATGCTTTCGACCTTTTTGGTAGGCACGGTAATGTATTACATTTTTCAACTTGTTGGTCTGGAGATAAATTATCTCTGGTGTTTGGTGTTTGGCTCATTGATCTCGCCCACCGACCCGATCGCCGTTATGGGAATCCTGAAAATTGCCGGCGCTCCCAAAACTTTAGAGACCAAGATCGCCGGTGAGTCATTATTTAACGACGGTGTAGGCGTTGTTATCTTCCTGGTTCTGCTCGGACTTGCCACCGGGCAAACAGAAGCCTCGGCTTCTAATGTTTTGGGATTATTTGCAAAAGAAGCGATTGGCGGCGCGATTTTTGGTTTGGGTATTGGCTACATCGGTTATGCGATGCTCAGTCATGTGGATAACTATCAGGTAGAAGCCTTGATCACACTCGGCCTGGTATCGGGCGGGTATGCCTTTGCCGAATATTTACACATTTCAGCACCCATCGCGATCGTAATTGCAGGCTTGTTAATAGGAAATCAGGGTCGCTATTTTGCGATGTCGGACAAAACCAGAAAACGTCTGGATGATTTCTGGGAACTTATTGACGAGATCCTGAATGCCGTACTCTTTTTGTTAATCGGGGTCGAAATTCTGGTTTTAAGTTTGAACGGGCAATACTTGTTACTCGGTCTGATCGCCATTCCGGTGGTTCTATTGTGCCGACTGGTCAGTGTTGGTGGCCCCGTGCAATTACTCAAAAAAACCCGACCCTTCACCCAACACGCCATCAAGATCATGGTGTGGGGCGGTTTGCGCGGCGGTATCTCGGTAGCTTTGGCATTGTCGATACCGAAAGCTGAGTGGGTACGTGACCCGATCTTGACTATTACCTATTGTGTGGTGATTTTCTCAATCGCAGTACAGGGTTTAACAATTAAAAAATTGTTACAGAAGTCTTTGAGTTAAATTGTCAATTGAATTCCTGGACTTGATCCAGGATCTCGAATTTCTGACTTGAACCATAACTTGAGACCCTCGATAACAGCTGCGCTGTTTCAAGGGATTCCTTTTTGAACTTTTAAAGTGGAGTCCCGATCGTTTGCTTCTTGGGTCCGCCAGGTTGTAATGGTTCAACGTGAGATAGCAGTATTGAGCGTCCTTGAATATGTGGACTGAGTTAGATCTCACTTGCGGGGCTATCGGGACTGACTTTTTTAGGTCCGCTTTTTCTGGATGGTTCGCGTAATTCAAAATTTACGGGTTCACCTGTAATGGAGAAACCCTGATCCACGATCACGATCTGGTCTTCAAACTCTCCACCAAGCGTATTTTCCCAGCCCCATTGTTTGCCTTTGATATAGACCTTGACCGGCTTATTGTGTAAGGGAAAGGCAACTTTGGTGATGATCTCTGAAATGACCTGTGGCGCCATAACATCTTTGGGCCGGTCGAGCATTGCCACAATGGCGATATGCTGGTCTGTCTCCAGCACCGACTCGACCGTTAGGGTCCAGGCAGGGTCAGGAACGGTAAAAGAGAACTCATAAGTTGTCATGACCACTTCCTCAAGCAATGATTCTGCTTTTTCATCGGGTAAGGTTTCTAAATTGCACGCCAGTAACAGAGCACCTAGCGAGATTAGTAGACTCTTTTTCAACATTGCTTATCACCTTATTCTTTGTGATGTATTGTTCGGAAAGTCAGGTTAATGCGTTGACCAACCGCTTTTTTGGTTTTTGCTAGCTGATGTTGCCAATATTGTTGCGTTTGTCCTGACATGATCAGTAAAGAACCGCTATGCAATTCGAAATCGAGTTTCGCAAGCGTCTTGTCAAACTTGTGGCGCATTTGAAATTTTCGACTTGCCCCGAAACTCAGCGACGCAATAACAGGATTGTCACCCAACTCCGGTTCATTATCCTGATGCCAACCCATACTGTCTTGCCCGTCCCGATACAGATTTAATAACACCGAATTAAACCGGGTTTTGGAATATTCTTCGATCTTATGTTTAATCGCCTGTAGTGTTGGTGTCCAGGCTTTGGGCGTATTTTTCAGCCCGGAGTAAACATAATCCGTTCCCGGGTCACCGTACCAGGCGGTTAATCTCGGTTGCAAAACGCGTTTGCCAAACAGTCGAATCTTCTCATGCCGCCATTCGATCTCATCACGCAATGTATCAAAATCGACATTAAGCGCATTCTCAAACAAGACCACTTTACCGTCTCTGGGTAAAAGATTTGTGTCAGAAGAAAAAAGCGCGGATTGCATTGTTATAATCTTACTATGAAACCAGTCAAACTTCGCATCGGTGGCGTGCCTGAACATTTTAATCTTCCCTGGCGACTTGCCATAAGCTCGGGAGAACTCACCGACCTGGGCGTTGACGCCAGCTGGATGGATTTTCCGGGCGGTACCGGCAGTATGGTTGCTGCATTAAATGAGGCCGAGGTCGATATTGCCATGCTCCTGAGCGAAGGGGCGATCAAGGGCTTAAACCACAAGTGTGAATATGAGATCTTGTCTTTTTACACCACCACACCCTTGCTATGGGGCATTCACGTTGCCGCTGATTCTGACATTACTATACTGGATGATTGTGAAAACCTGCGCTTTGCGATTAGTCGTTACGGTTCCGGTTCGCACTTGATGTCTTATGTCTTGGCCGACCAGCAAAACTGGCCCTTGTCAGATTTACAATTCGAGCGGGTTGGCAATCTTGACGGGGCGCGCGACTACATGGCTAACACCAAAGACGTTGTGTTCTTATGGGAAAAATTCATGACCCAACCGTTGGTGGATGAAGGTGAATTTCGTTGTGTAGCTGTAATTCCAACGCCGTGGCCATGCTTTGTGGTGTGTGTAAGAAAGTCGGTGTTGCAAAACCATTCCGACTTGATCAGTTCAATACTACAATCTGTTTTTGAGTGCGCGGAGGAATTAAAAGCCTCACCAATCGCGGCCAAAGTCATTGCCGCCACTTACGCGCTGGATGTCGATGAGACCCGCAAATGGCTGAAGCTCACCGATTGGGCGACATCCATTGATCTGAATCCGGATACACTGGATCAGATTAAAGATACCTTAAAACGTTTAAAATTGATTTGACTTTTAAATTATTTCTATATAAAACAATAAGTTAAACGGCTCAATCTCCAAGTCGTCACACCCAGAAGCGGCAATCCCTTGTGGTTTTTAGACAAATGCGATTTTTGTAGCAGATTAGTCAAACTAACTATATTTACATTAGTACACAATCTGGCGATAATTATCGGCTGGAGCGTTCCATGGTGGAACTGGCCAATAAAAATAACAGAATAAACAATTACATAGGGATAGTAATGACATGGGGCGAACAACACGACAGTACCACTTGATTCAGCAATGCCTCTTGGCTGTGCTGTGGAGCCTGTTGTGCGCTCATTCTTTAACGGCCGCTCCGCTTTCTCCTGGCATTAAAGCCATGCACGTCGAATTCACGCCAGTATCAGAGCGCGTGCTTCCAAACAACGATCGTTTCAGAGAGCTCGACAACGCAACCCTGTTTTTCGAACCAGACTTATCTGACGCCTATTGGATTCGCATGAGTTTACCGAATAACCGCAAATTCGAACCTGGCTACATTCTGTCTATACGTCCGGCCAGCATACACAATGTGGATATGTATATCCCGGCCTTGCAAGGCAACGAGCCGATAAAAAGCATTAACCGTTTCAAGATCGATACCACACCCAAGTTTTCCAATCGCACCAAAGTATTTGAGATTCCCGACAACTACAAAGTGGGACAGGATATTTTGTTCTATGTGCACTCCCGCAATGACGAACAGCTAAAAATAGACTACTGGACACACGACCAATACCTGGTAATCGATCGCAAACAAAGTATTATTTTAAGTGCGATGTTAGCCAGTTTGTTTATTCTGGTTATTGTGAACCTGATCTTTTATGCGGCTATACGTGACCGTGATCTGCTGTCCTATGTGGTCTATCTGGGTGCAATTCTCCTATTTACCATGATGGCATCGGGCAAGCTCTATGAATTCGAGAGTGGTAGGTTATTAGCTGGATCCTATAACAGTACTCTTTTGTTGTTCACTCTGACCTGTATAACGCTCACCATTTTTATCCAGCGTTTTCTAAAATTAAAAACCTACACGCCGGTTTTTTATATTGTTACCAATATCTGTTTGCTGGTTTATGTCGGAGTCGCTTTGTTCTCCCTGGTGTTTTGGCCTGCCCCGCCAGCGGCCTTTAATGTGGTCAATTATGCGATTCTCATGACTTTCCCTCTGGGTCTTTACGCTGCTCTGAAAGCCTGGTACCTGGGTCACAAACAGGCCGCGTATTTCTTATTAGCCTTTACCCCGTTAATTTTCACAGTGGTTATACGATTGATGGTCATACTGGATTTTATTCCAGATCTGGAGATTGCAAATTACGGTTTTTATGTAGCCGTGGTATTCCAGGGAATAGTCTTGACCATCGGTTTGTCGGATCAAATGCTCAGATTACGCAATGAACGTGACGTGGCTCAACGTGAAAGCGATTTCGCCGCACAAAGCTTGCAAGAGCAACAGGATTTTTCAAACTTTTTAGCTCGTGTCAGCGCCGAGGTAAGAGCCAATCCGGGCTCTAATCATGACGAAATGATCGTGCAAGTATTCTTCGATCGTATCCAGCGTCTTTTTCAGGTCAAACAAGGTGCTGTAGTCTTTCAGGTTGATGCGGATATCAAAGTTTACGCCAACCACAAAAGAAATCAGTCTGCTTTCGAGGAATACGTGAATGACCACATCGAAGATGTATCTAAAATTTGCCACGGTACTGAGATTAACGAACTAACCTTGTTCAGCCATCCTTTTTTTCCCGTCCAGACCAAGATGTTGATCTTGCCTGTACACATGCGCGGGCACGAATGGAGTGGCATGCTTTTGAATATCGAGGTCACCAGCAAGATTACCAGTGATGAGTTTGAATCGCTGCATCGCTACGCAACCGAACTGGTGCGAACCTTGGTCAATGCCCACAAACTAAAACAATATTCGATCAAAGCCGAAACTGATGACCTGACCCAGGTCATGAATCGTGGTGCCATCCTGAATCAATTAAATAATGAGATAGATAACGCCATGGTTTCACATTTGCCGTTATCCATTGCTTTTGTGGATATTGATCATTTTAAGGAAATTAATGATTCCCTCGGTCATGAAGCCGGAGACACCTGTTTATCCTATTTGTCCTACCAGATGAAACGCTATATGCCCAAGGATTGCCATGTTGGTAGATTGGGTGGTGATGAATTTTTATTTGTTTGTCCAAATTACACACCGCAACAAGTACGTAGCATTATGATTAGCCTCTCCGGGTCGCTGGATACCTTGATCATTGAAGACGATGAGTGTCAATTTACCCTGAGTATCGGCATTGCCCAGTATGAATACCCGACCCTGGATTTCAAATCTCTGCTCAGGCGTGCGGACAGTGCATTGTATCAATCAAAGAACAACGGGCGCGATTGCATTACCATTGATGATCCAACAGTAATGACGCCATTTGCCTATCAACCGGGCGCTAACAGTTTATGACTTGCGGGATTAATAATCTGAAAATTGATCGAAGCTTACGGCTTCCGGATTTGCTGCTAATCAGTTTGTTATGTATTTTTTTCGCCAGCTTTTTATCGCCGGCGACCTATGCTACGGAATTTGCATATACCAAAAGTTCAAGCACTAAGAACTTGATGCCCGAAGACATATTGGTGGATCTTTCAATTCGTAATCCGCGTGACCGCGATGCCGATAAGCTGCCCCTTGAAACGCTGATCTTTGAACCTTACAACAGTATTTTGATTCGTGCACAGCGACAAAAAACTGTCGAGTTCTGGTTACGTATTCAAAAAACCGATGCATCAAGTTTTAACCAAAATGAATTATTTGCCTTCACCCCGAGTACCTTGGAACAAATTGATCTGGTCTTACCTCAGATCGCAGGCAAAGAACCGATCAAACGTATCCAGCAATTCGATTTTGAATCGCAACCGAAATACTCCAAACGTGCCCTGGTATTTGAATTGCCTCCAGAGGCCAATAATACCAATATCCTGTATTTTCATGTTTGGAGCAGCAATACCGTTGAGCCCGACCTGAAACTCTGGAAACAGGACAGTTATGTCAGGCTGGATAAAAAGTATTCCTCTTTTTTATCCATGCTCTACGCCAGTATGTTCAGTCTGGTATTGGTAAACCTGGTGTTTTTTATAGGAATTCATGACCGCAATTATCTGTATTACGCTTTATTCCTTGGTACGGCCGTTTTGGCATTAATGACCAGCTCCCACAAAATTTATGAATTTGCCATGGCCCGTTATCTCGCGGGATCTGAAAACACCGTGTTGGCCATGCGTGCGTTGTGTTTGTTTTTACTCGCATTGTTCATACAGCACTTTATGCGCCTGAAAAAATATTCACCGAATTTATACAAACTCACGGAATTGATCAAACTCATATTTGCAAGTTTGACCATTGTGTTTTTTGTAATGCGGCCCTTGCCGGAATTTGTCACCCTGGTGCTCAACTGGGCGGGCATATTATTCAGTCCATTGCTTTTTATTGTCCCCTTCCTGGTTTTACAATTGGGCAACCGCCAGGCTCGTTATATACTTTATTCTTTAATTCCCCTGATCATTGGCTTGTTTATTCGAATCTTGGCAGATTCCAGTGTGATCGATGCAAGCCTCTATACCACCTATGCTTTTCAGATCGGTGTTTTGATACAGGCCTTGATTATGAGTATCGGGCTCTCGGAACGAATTGTGGATCTACGCAAACAGCGTGACAGGGCACAATCCTCCAATCGCATGAATAACCAATCTCTGGAAATCGAAAAAAAGCACGCCGAATTTCTTGTACGGGTCAAAACTCAGGCGCGTGAGAATTCAGAGAACCCGGAAAACGAAATTGTGCACGGGTTTTTTGAAGAACTAAGGCCTTTGTACCAGTTCCACAATGCTGCGATCATTTATCAGATCGATACCCATATGCACATTCGTGTTGACAAGGAGGTTCATCAGAATGCCTACAATGAATACGTACAAAAACATCCTCTGGAAATTCCAAGAATTTGTCATGGTACGGAGATCTCCGAACTTGAGGTCGATGAATCCGATGACTTTGACCAACAAAGCAAAATGCTTATTGTGCCTGTATTTATGCGTGGTCAGGAATGGTGCGGGATGTTAATGAATATCGATAAAAACCGTTATTACTCCATGAGTGAGAACGATGCCCTGCACCGTTATGCCACAGAAATGATTCGCGCTTTACTCGCGGTGCATATCAAGGATTCCCTGTTGGAGGAAGTGCGTACCGATACCATCACTTACAAACTGAATCGCGCGGCTATTTTCGATGAACTGGAAAAAGCCATCAAACGCTTACAATATTCCGAAACGGATTGCACGGTGGCGTTGGTCGATATTGATAATTTTCATGTCATTAATGACAATTATGGAACCGAGATCGGTAATCTGTGTTTGCAGTATATGGCCACGCATGTAAGCAAGCATTGTCCAGATGAAACTCACATTGGTCGTATAGGTGGCGATGACTTTTTACTGATCTTTGACGGTTGCTCTATCACAGACGTTGAGAATCAAATGCAAAACATGTATCAAGGCCTGCAAACCGTATCCATAAACAACATTGCAATTGACATATCCGTGAGTGTTGGGATTACTCCCATCCTGGGTGCCTTTGAAACCGTGCGAATTGTGATGAAGCGCGCTGACCTGGCCTTGAGTGAAGCCAAAAAAACCGGCAACACCCATCACACTATCGAAATCTAGCGCTGCAAAAGATCAAACGTCCAGATTGCTGGCCGACAAGGCATTTTTCTCAATAAACTCACGCCGCGGTTCAACCTGATCACCCATTAGCGTGGTAAAGATCTCGTCGGCGGAAACCGCGTCCTGAATTTTTACTTGCAGCAAGCGACGGGTTTCCGGGTTCACTGTGGTGTCCCAGAGTTGATCGGGATTCATTTCACCCAAACCTTTGTAACGCTGGATTGACTGACCTTTTTTCGCTTCATTCATTAACCAGTCAACGGCTTCTTTTAAAGTTTCAACCGGTGCTTGTTTTTCACCGCGGGTGACTTTGGCGCCTTCGCCGATCAGATTGGCCAGGTCTTTGCCAAGCTCAGCGATATGCAAGTATTCCGCTGATTGGAAGAATTCATTTTGGATACGTTTATGGGTGATAACACCGTGATAATGGCGTTGAATATCCAGGGTGTAACCGATATCTTCTTCGTGGTGTTCGAATTCCACTTTGTATTTCGGTGCATTGTCTTCATCGTTTTGCAAACGCGCCACCAGTCGCTCGGCCCAGTTTTGCATAAAGGCCCGGTCTTCCCGGTTGTCTTCAGTAATGGCTTCAAGGTGCAACATTTGGCGTAAGACATTTTCATCATAACGACGCGCCCAACGTTGAATAATACTTTCAAACATCATGTATTGTTTGGCCAGACTTTCCAGTGAAACGCCCTGCACTGGCGGCGCCCCTTCATTTACAAACAAGGCCGCTTTATCCAGTGCATTACTCAATAAAATCTGGTTAAGTTCGGCGTCGTCTTTAACATAAATTTCCGATTTACCCCGCTTGACCTTGTACAAAGGTGGTTGGGCAATATAAATGTGTCCAGCTTCGACCAGGCTTGGCATTTGTCGATAAAAGAACGTCAGCAACAAGGTGCGGATGTGTGAGCCATCGACGTCGGCATCGGTCATGATGATGATGCGATGGTAACGCAATTTCTCAAGATCAAAATCATCACGCCCGATCCCGGTACCTAATGCCGTGATCAAGGTGCCTACCTCCTGGGATGACAACATTTTGTCAAAACGGGCTTTTTCTACATTCAGAATTTTGCCTTTCAAAGGAAGAATAGCCTGCGTACGGCGATCGCGGCCTTGTTTGGCCGAGCCACCCGCGGAGTCACCCTCCACCAGAAACAGTTCGGATTTTGACGGGTCTTTTTCCTGACAGTCGGCAAGTTTGCCAGGCAGTCCGGCAATGTCCAGGGCGCCTTTTCGCCGTGTCATTTCACGTGCTTTGCGCGCGGCTTCACGCGCCCGTGCAGCATCGATCATTTTGCTCGAGATGGCTTTGGCTTCTTTGGGGTTTTCCAAAAGAAAGTCTTTAAACTTTGTCGACATGATGGCTTCTACCGCCGATTTCACTTCCGAGGAAACCAGTTTATCTTTGGTTTGTGATGAGAATTTCGGGTCAGGAACTTTTACCGACAATACCGCCGTCATGCCTTCACGTGCATCGTCACCACTCGGGGTAACTTTATCTTTTTTACTCGCGAGTTCTTTGTCCAGATAACTTTTTAAACTGCGCGTGAGTGCCGCACGAAATCCAGCCAAGTGGGTGCCGCCATCGCGTTGCGGAATGTTGTTGGTGTAACAGAACATGTTTTCCTGATACGAATCATTCCACTGTATTGCCACTTCCACTCCGATGTCATCCGTCTCGCCGGTGAAATAAAACACGTTCGGATGTAATGGGGTTTTCTTTTGGTTCAGGTGTTCAACAAAGGCTTTGATCCCGCCCTCGTATTCGAATACATCTTCTTTGTCGTCACGCTCGTCACGCAACACAATGCGCACACCCGAATTCAAAAAAGAAAGTTCGCGTAAGCGTTTGGCCAAGGTATCAAAATAAAAATGAATATTGGTGAAAGTTTTCGCGCTGGGCTTAAAACGAATGGTGGTTCCCGAACGCGCGGTGTTCCCGACAATTTCCAAGTCACCGGCCGGTTCACCCAAATGGTATTTTTGAAAATGGGTTTTGCCATTGCGATGAATGGTTAACTCCAGTTCGTCCGACAAGGCGTTGACCACCGACACACCCACACCGTGCAAACCACCCGAAACCTTATACGAGTTGTCGTCAAACTTACCCCCGGCGTGTAACACCGTCATGATCACCTCGGCGGCAGAACGGCCTTCTTCCGGGTGAATGTCGGTTGGAATTCCTCGCCCGTCATCGATCACGGTGACAGATTCGTCGGCGTGAATGGTGACCTGGATCTCGGAGCAATGCCCGGCCAGAGCTTCATCGATGGAATTATCGACCACTTCGAACACCATGTGGTGCAATCCGGTGCCATCGTCGGTGTCGCCTATGTACATGCCGGGCCGTTTACGTACGGCTTCAAGCCCTTTGAGTACTTTGATATTACTGGAGTCGTAAGATTGATCAGGGCTTTGCGTGGCTGTCATGAATGTCTCAGTTCTGGTAGGGGAATTGGGGGCCAATTCAAACCCAGAATTATACCATTTTTATGCATTTCGAATATGCCCTAAATCGCTCAGAACTGCTGTTAAATCAATTTTTTAGCTTTGTCAGGGTCTAACTCAAGTTGGCGCCAAAATTGGCTCAGAATGCATTCTCGAATGCCTAATTATTGTACAAAAGGATGTCTCGGTTTTTGTGCGCTGCAACACATAATTTTACCTATGTTGCGTCGCATCATTAAATATTGTTTGATTTTTATTCACACTTGGGTGGCTTCTTGTTCCAAAAACGTGTGCTTTTTATGGGGTATTTTTTTCTGGAACTGGGCTATTAGGACAAATAGTAGATTGAAATTATGCTTTACATATTTTCCCATGTTCCACGTGGAACTGTTTTGCTTGGGCAAAAATCGGGTGATCGATCGGACTCAAAGCGGTTACAAAGGTTTGTGCGTCGAGATCCTGGATGGCTTGCAGCAAACGCTTGCTGTGCTCGGAATCCAGTTCAGCAAAGGGGTCGTCGATTAATAAAATGGGTGAAACCTGGTGTTTTTCCCTGAAATGCACTGCCTGAGCCAGCATCATGCTGGCCGCGATCAGTTTTTGTTGTCCCCGCGAAACCCGCTGTTGCGCCCGATGAAACTGGGTATGTTGTGCTTTTTCGTCTGAATCGTGCTCATTATTGTTAGTTAAAACCTCTCCACCCACACGGATCACCAGATCTGCTCGATGTGGCCCAACCCCGGTTAAACCGGTTTTTTGCTCACGCTCGGCGCTGTTTTCCAGAGCCTGGGCAAAACTCAGATCCTTGGTCCAGCCGGATCGATAACTTATATCGATCTGCATACCAACCAAAGTTTCGGCCAAAATCGGTATATCCTTGGAAATCTCCTGACAATACTGGCGTCGAACCCGATCGATGTATTCGCCCGATTCGATCAAAATATCGGTCCAAGCCTGTAATTGTAGATGGGAAATGCCTTTTTTTAAGCCCGCGTTTCGCTGTTTGAGCGCACGTTGATAGCGACGCCATTCGTGCATAAATTGAGGTTCCACGTGGAACACCCCCCAATCCAGGTACTGGCGCCGGCCTTTGGGGCCGTCTTCAATCAGTTTGTGAATACTGGGGTCAATAATGATTGATGGCAATAAACGACTCAATTCCGCCAGGCTGTTCGTGACTTCGCCATCAATTTTAGCCAGAGTGTTAGCACTGGAACCATCGCGTGAGACCTGCAAAGCCAATTGGTGAGTGATCTCGGATTCGAGCTTGGTTCTCAGTACAAAGGCCGGTTGGTGGTCCTGAATGAGTTTGAGCAGACTGTTGGCTCGAAAAGAGCGGCCACGGGATAAACAAAAAATCGCTTCAAGAATGGAGGTTTTGCCGGCGCCATTAGCCCCAAGGATCAGGTTGATCGAGGAGGAGGGCTTGAACTGAATCTGGTTAAGACAACGAAAATCAGAGATCGCCAGTTCGGTCAGATACATAAGTCAGGAATTAAACAGGTCACCGGCCAAAGTTAAAACTGTGCGACCTGTACACAAATCGGCTTAGAGCCGCATTGGCATGATCACAAATTTCGCCCCGGGCATTTTCTCGTCGGTAATCAAACACGAGCTGTTGGAGTCGGTGAGACCCAGCTCAATTTGATCGGATTGCAAAATACCTAATACGTCTAGTAAGTAATTCACATTAAAGCCCACTTCAAAACTTTCTCCGCCAAATTGTATTTCGATGGCATCTTCGGCTTCTTCCTGTTCGGGGTTGTGGGAATGAATGCCTAAAGTGTTCTCTTTTAATTCCAGACGGATACCGCGGAATTTCTCATTGGATAAAATGGCCGCACGTTGCAGGGCCGCGCGTAATTCCTGACGATCGGCCGCGATATTATTTGAGGTTGAATTTGGTATAACTCTTTGATATTCAGGGAATTTTCCGTCAATTAACTTGGATATAAAACGTCTGTCCCCAAGCTCCGCCTGCAAATGGTGCTGGCTTAAAGTAATTTCCACATCCCCGTCGGTCTCCAGTAATCGCGACAGCTCCAGAACCCCTTTGCGAGGCAGAATTATTTGTACATCCGACTTATGCTCCACGGCTGTAGCCGCCATCGCCAGGCGATGTCCATCGGTTGCCACCGTAACCAGATTTCCGTCTTTGAGTTCGAACAACATACCATTGAGGTAATACCGCACATCTTGTTGTGCCATGGAAAACTGAGTGCGTTCGATCTGCTCACGCAAGGTGTTTTGCGAGATCTTGATGGTTTGCGCACCTTTAACCGCCTCCAACACCGGAAATTCAGTGGCTGGTAAGGTCGACAAGGTAAAGCGCGATCGTCCCGAGCGCACTGTGACACGTTCCTTATCCAGAGCAAAACGCAGATCGCTGCCAGCCGGCAGGTTACGAC
Organism: Gammaproteobacteria bacterium; assembly: GCA_013001575.1. Lineage (NCBI taxonomy): Bacteria > Pseudomonadati > Pseudomonadota > Gammaproteobacteria > Gammaproteobacteria bacterium. The sequence continues at coordinate 6,798 of JABDMI010000001.1, read as the reverse complement.
AAATATCCAAAAGCTTGCGACCGGGTAGGGTGATGTCACCGGCTTTTTCAACTTTCAAACCATCGCTGGTGCTCGCCGCCAATTGCACTTCAAGATCGGTAGCCGTGAGGCTGAGATCATTTTTACTCACTTGCACAAACACATTGGCCAAGACTGGCATAGTTTGACGTCGTTCAACAACCCCGATTACCGCTTGCAGGGTTTTAAGGAATGAATCTCTGGATATGGTGAATAACATAATAAATAAAACCTTATATATATACTTTATTATTACTATTATTAGTCTTGTGGGTAACTGTATAAAAGACTAATTATTTATATAAATCAATAAGTTATCAAATTTTAAGCCTGTGTTTAAAGAGGCTTTAAAAGCACTCACATCCTGTGTATGAAATGTGAATAAGTACACAAACTCTTATTTCACACATGTCGTCCTCGAGTTATACACATACTTATACACAAGTTGTTCTGTTTGTATGCAAAGCAAGGTTAAATACTGTGATATCAACCTTGATATCCACCCAAATTGACACAGGTTTGAGTTTAACTTCGTATTGTAAAACATTCCCGCCATAACTCACTCGCTTTCTTGAGTTATCGCAGGATTAATTGGTCAGGGTACGATATAAATTATCGTAATCTTCTCGCATGCGATGATCACTCTCACGCAAGGCTTTGATTTTCTTTTGGGCATGGATTACCGTGCTGTGATCACGTCCGCCAAAGGCTTTTCCAATTTCCGGCAGACTGTGGCGGGTTAATTCCTTGGCCAGGGCCATGGCCACTTGACGTGGCCGCGCAATCGATCGCGTGCGGGTTTTTGAGGTGAGGTCGTTCACCCGTATCTTGAAATACGAGGCCACGGTTTTCTGGATGTTCTCAATTGAAATAAGTTTTTCCTGCACCGCCAACAGATCACGTAAAGCCTGTTTGGCAAAATCCAGCGAGATCGGTTGGCCGGTAAAGCGTGCGTTGGCCACCACGCGACGTAGGGCACCTTCCAGTTCTCGCACGTTGGAACGAATGTTTTGCGCAATAAAAAACGCAACATTTTCCGGTAATTGAATTTGCGCGAGTTCGGCTTTTTGCATCAAAATAGCCACACTGGTTTCCAGTTCCGGTGGTTCAATGGCCACGGTCAGACCCCAGCCAAAACGCGACTTTAAGCGCTCTTCCAGTCCGGTCACTTCCTTGGGGTAACGGTCGGAAGTCAAAACGATCTGTTGTTTGGCGTCCATTAAGGCATTAAAGGTATGAAAAAATTCTTCCTGGGAACGTTCTTTACCGGCAAAGAACTGGATGTCATCAATGAGCAGGGCGTCCAGTGACCGATAGGTGTGTTTGAAATTATCAATGCGCCCGTGTTGCAAGGCTTTTACCATGTCACCCACAAAACGCTCGGAATGCACATAAGCGATCTTAGCCTTGGGATTGGTTTTTAAGATGGCGTTTCCAATACTGTGCATCAAGTGGGTTTTACCCAGTCCTACACCGCCGTAAATAAACAAGGGGTTGTAGGAATACCCGGGGTTTTCCGCGACCTGTAAGGCCGCCGCTCTGGCGATCTGGTTACTTTTACCTTGCACAAAATTGCCAAAACTAAAATCCGGATTCAAGCGACTGGAGATCGGAAAGGGAGTGGGCTGCATAAAGGAGCCGGTTGTGGAGCTTTGGTCGATGGCATGATCACGCGCGATTACCGAGGCCTGTTTTCTGGGCACGCGTGGCTCACTCGGGTTTCCAACGGCAAGTACAACTTGTCCATTGCTTTGTTTGCTGGAATACAATTCACGAATTCGCGGCAGCAGGTCATTTTCCAAATGTTGACGAATAAAATTATTCGGCGCGTATAAGGTCAGTTCATCACCTCGTAATTCGCAATGCAAGGGACGCAAGTAGATATTGAACTGTTCCTGGTCCAGTTCAAGTTTCAAGGTATCCAGACAATGTTGCCACGCGGTGGACAAAGCTCACTCCAGTTAAATCGCCAACCCTACTCGTCAGCTTTTACTCGACCTGTATTTTTGGTCGTTTTAATAATGAATAAATATCCCGTTTCCAGCGCAAGCCAAGTGCGCGTTCTCAAGCAACCTGGCTTAGTGAATACATTCGGCGTGTCAGCCACGGCTAATCGGGTAATTGCCAGCGGTGGAAAAAAGGCTGGATAGTGTACCACTGAGACCTTGGCCGGGAACAGCGAAAGCGAAAAATTCTCAAACCACGCCTTAAGCACAGCTTTGAAGGGGAAATGCCGCTGTTCCGCTTAATATTTAAGCACATGGATGAATGTGAAATAGTTTTGTCAGCGGTCTTTCTTGTGACAGATTGCTGCTGATATCTGGTCAAAATGATCAGCGATTCCGACACAGCAGATCGGCTCGGAAAACGCCTGTTTTGCTTGACAAAAGGGCGCTATATCCGTATTCTGCGCGGTTCGTCAACGCCGTGCTGTTGAAGAAATGGTCAAATCGCTTTTAGCCAAGCCCTGACCCAATTTGTCAATAACACGCTAACAGGTTACAGATTATGAAACGTACATTCCAACCCAGTGTTTTAAAACGCAAACGTGCTCACGGTTTTCGTGCCCGCATGGCCACCAAAGGCGGTCGTCTGGTACTTAAGCGTCGTCGTGCCAAAGGGCGTGCCGAACTAACGGCATAAACCCGGTTTGACGGTTACCGAATGACTTTGGTGACCGGCACACTCACACGTGTTATCCAACACCACATTTCCAAGATCAAGGCGCTTACTCAAGCGCCTTGATTTTATGCGGGTTTTAAAATCCGGCAAACGCGTCTCCGATTCCCAATTAAGTTTTGCCATTTTGGCCAATGATCAGGGGCACGCTCGCCTGGGTCTGGCCATTGCCAAACGCGGGGTGCCGCACGCAGTGGATCGTAACGCCATCAAACGCCAGGTGCGTGAGGCCTTTCGGTTGCACAGCGACTTGCCGGCGGTGGATATTGTGGCTTTGACCCGACGCAGCACACAGGTCGACGATCTAAAAAAGATCCGAAACAGTGCTGACACATTATTCGGGCGTATAATCCAACACCAGCGTCGAGTCTCGACTTAAGCGGTGCTGATTAATTTATATGCCCAGTATTCAATCTATCAGCCCGGTATTACTTTTGATCCGCGTCTACCAACGCTGGGTCAGCCCCTTACTGGGTAACAATTGCCGCTTTAGTCCGAGTTGTTCCAGTTACATGCATGAGGCGATTTGTACTCATGGGCATTTACGCGGTTTGTGGCTGGGCAGTAAACGCTTCTGCAAGTGTCATCCCTGGCATCCCGGTGGTGATGACCCGGTACCAAAACATTAAAGAGCAAGATAAACCCAAGATTCACACTAAGAAATTAACTTATTAACCATTAATTAAAACATTACTTAATTAAGAATAGACCTTAAAGATTTAATCCATGGAAAACCAGAGATCCTTTTTATTCATTGCCTTGTTCTTAACCCTCACCATGTTGTACATGGAGTGGCAAAAAGATTATCATCCGCGCCCTTTGCCCGCCGCACAAATTGAAAACGCTGCCAGCCAGCCGGCGCCAACTCTGGATGTGCCGGGCGTAGAAGCCCCATCCACGGATGCCGCGAGTACTGATCTGGCCAAACCCCAGGTGCAAACCGCCACCGCGGTTAAAAAACCGCAAGGCAGATCGATCAGGGTACAAACCGACGTTTACGATCTACGCATTGATACCCGCGGTGCGGTCATTGACCAACTGACCTTGACCCAGCACCCCAAATCCAAAAAAACCCCCGACGATCTGGTGGAGTTATTCACCCGTAACGAGGTGGAAACCTATCTTTTGAATACCGGTATGACCGCGAGCTGGCAAGGTGAGCAACCCACGCATCTGGTGGAGTGGAAAAGTGCCGCCGAAACGTATTCTCTGGATGACGGACAAGATACCTTGCAAGTCCCGTTCACCTGGACTTCGGCTGACGGGGTTACGGTTAGCAAAACCTTTAACTTTTCACGCAACAGTTTTGCTTTCACCATTGATTATAAAATCGTTAACAACAGTGGCAAGAATGTGGCGGTGCGTCCCTACGCACAATTGAGTCGCAGTCATTTGCCACTCTCGCGTTCGATGTTCGATGTGGATTCTTACTCCTACAAGGGGCCGGCCTGGTTTGACGGCGAAAAATACGAAAAACTCAAAACCAAAGACTTGATGGACGACGCCATCGATACTGAGATCACCAGTGGCTGGTTGGCTACTCTTGAACATCACTTTTTGGCCGCCATTGTTCCCGCTGCGGGCAAACCGGTGAAATTCACCGCTAAATCCAAAGACGAGAATTCTTACCAGCTCACCGCCGCAGCCGAAACCTTGCAAGTCGCATCGGGACAAAGCATCAATGTCTCGCAACAGTTCTTTGCCGGTCCCAAAATACAAAAAGATCTGGCCGCCATTTCCGAAAAACTCGATCTCACCACCGACTACGGGGTGTTCTCGATCATTTCCAAACCCCTGTTCTGGTTATTGTCCTGGGTGTACGGCTTTATCGGTAACTGGGGTTGGGCCATTGTGGTGGTGACCTTAATGATTAAAGCGGCGTTTTATCCGCTCACGGCCAAAAGCGCGCGTTCGATGGCGGCCATGAAAAAGATCCAGCCACGCATTAAATTATTGCAAGAACGTTATAAGGACGATCGCCAAAAACTCTCGCAAGCCACCATGGATGTGTATCGCAAAGAAAAGATCAATCCGGCCGCCGGGTGTTTACCCATCCTGATCCAGTTCCCGTTCTTCCTGGGCTTTTATTGGCTCCTGATCGAATCGGTGGAATTGCGACAGGCGCCGTGGATGTTATGGATCCAGGATCTCTCGTCCAAAGACCCTCTGTTCATTCTTCCGGTACTTTATGGTGTGACCATGTACTTGCAACAAAAAGTACAACCCATGAGTGGCGGTAATCCGGAAATGATGCGGGTGATGAAATTCATGCCCATCGCTATGGTTGGTTTATTCTCCTTTTTCCCGGCCGGCCTAGTCTTGTACTGGATCACCAACAGCGCGGTCACCGTAGTACAACAATGGCGCATCAATTCCGTGATCGCCAAAGAAAAATAATGATTTCACAGCAATTATAGTTAATAACAAAAAGAAACCTCGTTTAACGGGGTTTTTTTTGTGGAAAACAGAAAAAAATAATTTTATGCTGATAAGCAATTTACTACACGTCAATAATATTTTGATTCCGTTAGATAGCGGTCGAGAGTCACCGGATTCTTTCAGCCGCACTGCAACGTGACTTAAAACAGACCATGCTCTACACTCGCAGACAAACATTACCGGGAGAAGACACATGAAGAAATTTTTAAGCGCCATATCACCCTATGCACATTGGCCCATAAGGCTTTCGCTCGCAGCAACCTTTTTATACCATGGCTATGGCAAATTTCCTGTTGCCGATTTCGCGGCCGTGATGGGCATGGCTGCACCTCTGGCCTGGGCGGTAGCCATCAGCGAGCTGGTTGCCGGAGTTGCGTTACTTGCCGGTGCATTTACCAAGGACATTATTACGCGGCTTGGCGCAGCAATTGTGGTAGTGATCATGATCGGGGCAATTTTTATGGTGCATCTGAAAAATGGCTTCGATGTCATGAATGGTGGCATGGAATTCCAGTTGCTCATGCTGGCAACGGGCCTATACCTACTGGTCAAAGGTAACGATGTTTGAGGCTTGTTAGCGACTGATGAGAGCGATAAAGTAATGTAAGCATGTCAATTCAGCATAATAAACAGAGATAAACAAACAGAGATAAACAAACAGAGACACACAAAAATTAATCCAACCAAAAGCCTCCTGTCGAGGCTTTTCTTTTTTATCTGAAACGCTCGGTTATTTAGTGGAATTCAATTTTGAACCGTGTCTTTTTTACTTAAGGTCAGTCCAATTACTATATTACTCATACAATTCTTGAGACTTGCTTAATTCGATTAAAGTAATGCTTGAGATGATTAATTGTATAGTGGTTTCTGCGTCAATTAACTGACAACGGGCGATGGCCATGGAAATCTTTTTGCTTTAAATATTTCCTAGAATCATAATCAGGAGAAGCGAATAAATTTGTAGTACAAATCTGATAAAATTGTTGGAAGTATCGTGTGTGTCAATTATTGAATAATGAAAAGACGTGACTTTCTCGGTTTGTCTCTAGCCAGCACTTGTGCAGCTTTATCTAGCTGTGTAGTACCTGTTGCGCCAGCAAAAAAGAAATCACAGATTTTAGTGCTTGGCGGTACCAATTTCGTGGGACCCGCAATAGTTGAACACGCACTCGCACATGGACACGAAGTCACTTTGTTTAATCGTGGTATTACCCGATCTCATCTTTTTCCAGGAATTGAAAAATTACGTGGTTTGCGCGCTGTAAATGGAGGTGATCTTTCTGCATTGCAAAACAATCGAAAATGGGATGCCGTTATTGATGTTTGGCCAGAAGAATCCGGTTTGGTAGAGCAAACTGCCAGGCTGCTCAGCGAGCGCACAGATTATTATTTTTTTGTATCCAGCATTGCCGTTTATCGTGATTTTAGTAAAGCCGGTCTAACTGAAAATTCACCAGTCCATGAAAATGATCCGGGTTGGTATGGTGGCGAAAAAGTATTGGCCGAAAAAATGCTTGAACGCTATTTTCCCGGCCGCTTTGGAGTCGCACGTTGTCATGCCATTATCGGACCGCGCGACGATGGGAATGCTTATCATTATTGGTTACGGCGTATAGCAGGCAACACGCAAGTTTTGGCGCCCGGTTCCGGCAAGGATCCTGT